>DOWV01000050.1:1708-5891 GCA_003519375.1 Bacteroidota bacterium | reverse complement strand
CTGCCATTGCGTTTGAGGACAGACTGCCGTAGTTTTGTAGCGCAGATTCACACCGCACGCACCGATCGAGCCATTGAATCATAGGACCATCTAACCAATTTCCGCCGTCTTGTCCGCCATCTTTGTGGCGGAAGGCGGATGGGCCTTTGGCCCAAACCATTTAACCTGTTAACCGATCACCCAACCACCCAACCACCATGACTCCCCCATATCGCACTCTCCCTCACATGTTCGAAGAAAGTGTCGCGCGCTTTGCCTCCAATATCATGATGTGGGAAAAACGGGGGGAGAGCTACGAAGGTACGACCTACAGCGAGATACGAAGGAGCGTCCACGAGTGTGCTGCCGGGTTGATGGATATGGGGATCAGGAAGGGCGATCGGCTTGCGCTGATCTCTGAAGGGCGCAACGACTGGGTGATATCGGAATTGGGGATTCTCTATGCGGGAGCGATCAACGTTCCGCTTTCCGTGAAGATTGAAGAGTTGTCCGATCTAAGGTTCCGGCTTGCCCACTCAGGGTGTCGTGCTCTCATCGTCTCCGGCTTGCAGGCCGGAAAAATTCGCCAGGTGAAGCGCGACCTTCCCGAGCTGGAGACTATCGTGGTCCTGGATGGAGATGTGCAACGCGACCAGGACGAGATTCCATTCGCGGAAGTATTGGAGATGGGGAAGAAATTCCTCAAGTTCCACCGCGATGAGTTCGAGACACGCTGGACATCGGTTCACGAGAATGATCCTGCCAATATCTGCTATACATCCGGGACGACGGCCGATCCGAAGGGGATCATCCTGACACACCGCAACTATACGGCGAATGTCGAGCAGGCCTCGGCGACCCTGCCGATCCCGGAGAGGTACATGTCGTTGCTCCTTCTTCCGTGGGATCACGCTTTTGCTCATACGGCAGGCGTTTACACGCTGATGAAGAACGGGGCAAGCATGGCTTCCGTCAAGCAAGGGAAGACCCCGCTCGAAACGCTGAAGAACGTTCCCGGCAACATTCGTGAGACCCGTCCGACGTTCCTCATGAGCGTTCCTGCACTCGCAAAGAATTTCCGAAAGAACATCGAGAATGGGATTCGCGAAAAGGGACCGGCGATTGAAAAGCTCTTCAGGAAAGCTCTGGATCTCGCGTACGCGTACAATGGCATCGGATGGGACCGCGGCAAGAACGCGTCCCTCACCATGAAGCTTCAGTATAAGTTCTTTGATTTTCTCATCTTCCGGAAAATTCGTGCAAACTTCGGCGGAAGGCTGGAATTCTTCATCGGCGGCGGGGCGCTTCTCGATATAGAGCTTCAGCGCTTCTTCTATGCCATCGGCATCCCGATGTATCAGGGATACGGACTCACCGAGGCCGCGCCGATAATCTCCGACAACGTCCCGGCTCGTCACAAGCTTGGATCTTCCGGGTCCATCATTCCGAACCTGGAAGTGAAGATCTGCGACGAAGAGGGAAAGGAACTCCCGATCGGCCGGCACGGCGAAATTGTGGTGAGAGGTGAAAACGTGATGGCGGGGTACTGGAAGAATGAAAGGGCCACACGTGAGGCGTTGCGGGACGGATGGCTCTTCACCGGTGATCTCGGGTATCTGGACGGCGACAATTTCCTGTATGTCCTTGGTCGTGCAAAGAGTCTTCTCATCGCTCATGACGGGGAAAAATACAGTCCGGAGGGGATTGAAGAAGCGATCGTCGGAAACTCGCGCTCGATCGACCAGATGATGCTCTTCAACGAGCAGTCGCCTTTCACGATAGCCCTTGTGGTTCCGAACAAGGAAGTGCTGTTGCAGCATCTGAAGGAGAAGAACCTCTCGACAGCGAGCGACGAGGGGCAGGAAGCCGCTTTGAAGTTCATCGAAAAAGATATTGCGCAGTTCAAGCCCGGCGGTATCTTTGCCGGAGAATTTCCCGAGCGTTGGCTTCCCTCCGCCGTCGCGGTGCTCGGCGAAGGATTTACCGAACAGAATCACTTTCTCAACAGCACGCTAAAGATGGTCCGCGGCAAGATAACGGAATTCTATCGCGACCGGATCGATTTCATATTCACTCCGCAGGGTAAAGATATCTGCAATGCCCAGAATCGGGTGATTATCAAGCGTCTGGGTTAGATTGTAGTAGGAAGTCTGGCCGATTAGTGGTATATTGAAAGTGCCGTCAAGGACGGCAACCGCATCCGTGCTTCGGCATCGGAAGCGGATCACGAGACTCGCTCTCTGATGACAAGAAGCTAAAGCTTTGTAGGGAATATCCGCCAGGAACACGCTCCATTGAGTGCCTCCAGCTGATGTTGGATTTCGCAGTCTGCCCCGCCTCAAAGCGGCGGGATGCAAAAGACGCACAATCCACATTCCACAATCCGCATTCCTCTTACATCCTTCGCAGCGCGTTTCAAAACTTCTTCTACTCATTCAAAGGTTTTTCTATGCCATTTTCAAAACTTGGTCTTTCAGACCAGCTCGTGCAAGGTATTCTTGCGACGGGTTACACCGCACCCACCGAAATTCAAACACGCGCGATCCCTCTGGCCGTTGCAGGCCGGGATATCATAGGATGTGCTCAGACGGGGACAGGGAAGACTGCAGCGTTTGTGCTTCCCCTGCTCAATCATCTTTCGAAGCATGTGCCTCACCACGGCACTCGTCGTGTGAAGGCGCTGGTGCTTACACCGACGCGGGAGCTGGCGCAGCAGGTCGATGATTTCGTCACAAGCTACGGCCGGTTTACGCAGCTGCAGAGCATCGCTGTGTTCGGCGGCGTCAACATGGACAATCAGATCAAAAGGCTCCGGCGCGGCGTCGATGTCGTGATCGCCACTCCAGGCCGCCTCATCGATCATCTCAATCGTAAGACGATCGATCTTTCCCATGTGGAGGTTCTCGTCCTCGATGAAGCCGATCGCATGTTCGACATGGGATTTATCAACGACGTTCGCTTGATCGTCGGCCGTGTTCCGGCGAAAAGGCAAACGCTGCTGTTCTCTGCGACCATGTCGAAAGAGGTGCGGGCTCTCGTCGCTTCAATCCAGCATAATCCCGAACTCATCGAGGTCGGCGAGCAGCAGCGACCGGTAGAGGCAATTCGACAGCAGTTTTTCACCGTGGAGCAGGACCTCAAACTGAAACTCCTGCTCTACATTCTCAAGAACGAAACGATGGACAGTGTCCTCGTCTTTTCGCGCACAAAACATGGTGCCGACAAGATCTCTCGCCGCCTTGAGAAGAACGGCCTGAAATCCGTGGCTATCCATGCCAACAGGACACAGGCTCAGCGTCAACGGGCATTGGCTGGATTCAAACAGGGACAGTTCAACGTGCTGGTGGCGACCGATATCGCCGCACGCGGCATCGATGTCGAAGGGATATCACACGTCATCAACTACGATACGCCGGCATTTGCAGAGGATTATCTCCACCGTATCGGCCGCACGGGTCGGGCAACATTGAGCGGCGATGCGATAACGTTCGTTTCGGGTCAGGAACGGAAGTATCTGAAGAGCATCGAGTACTTTGTCGGAAAGAGATACGAGTTGAAACGATATCCGGGATTCGACTATGCCAGGGAAGAGGCGCCTGTCCACGCTGTGACTGCGGAAGGCGCTGAAGCCAAGGCTCCGTCTCCTCACCGCCACGAACGGCATACGGCCAGACCGCGCCCCTCGACGAAGCGGCGGCCCGAGAACAGAGGGCAGCGGGATCGACAGTCATACCGCCCTGGCAAGAAACGTGAGGACAGGAGAACGAGCACCGAGTCGCCAGCCGCCCCTGCGAAGAAGGACAACGATTGGCGAAAACTCATCGAAGAGGGGAAGAGCCAGCGGGAAGGTTTCCGAAAGAGATTGAAGAAGCTCTTCAAACGCGGGTAAACAAGCACTTCGACAGATTTTCTGTCGAAGAACGGTCTGGCGCTGTTTTGGAATGGCTGCCTTGAACTTGTTCGTTCAGGGCAGCCTCTTTTTTTCACCAATCTGTTACTTCGCCCTCTCTGCAAGCCGGACGTGAGTCCAGAAACTGAATGTTGCATCTGTCCCTCCCTGCAGCATGCCTCCGGGCCTCATCCCACCTGGCATTCCGCCGCCTCGTCCACCCCTGCCTCCGGCTCTGACTCCGCCGGGAGGTACGCCTTCGGGACTTTCGCCGTTGCTTGCTCCCCCAATAGCTCTTTCCTGCAGGCTTGAGTC
>DOWV01000050.1:0-1387 GCA_003519375.1 Bacteroidota bacterium | reverse complement strand
TGTCCCTGGATCCGGAGCACTCGCTGCCGGTCGTCCGCTCCTGGTCCGAGGAACTCAAATTCCTGCAGCGCCTCCCTTTCAATTTCATCAAATCTCTGTCGTCGCTCCTCTGGAGCCCGATCGCGGGCGTCCGCGGGCCGCCGATCTCTCATCTCCGGTCGCATCATGCCGGGTCGCACGGCTCCGACCGGGAACCGCACGCCGATGATTTTTTTCTCGCCTCCATTTGGATCGAACCAAATCGTCATCCCGCGCATGATCAACTGACGGCCGACGTTCGGTGTCGACGACATCATACAGACATAGACGTTCTCTGTATCATTCATGACCCCGCAGCGTATTCCATCCTTTTCCACAAAGGTCGTCGAGTCGACCCAATCTTTGAGATTGCCGTCAATCTGGATGCGCTTGTCGGCCCAGCGGCTGGGTAACTCAAGAGTTGAACCGCATCCTGACGCCAGAAACGAGAGCAGGATGATACCTGCGGATTCAAGTGCCAGGTCCGCGTAAACCGCCGAAAATCGTCTCATTTTCTCCTCGCGTGCATTATGCTGGAAACTACCTTTCGTTCGAACCGTTTCTGCGGAACTCGATTCGCGCAAGCAACTGTTAGACAACGAAGCAACCGTTTTCTTGCGGAGAGGTCGGCGGGATCGCCGACGGAGAACCTGCTACCCCGAATCTGATACTGAAAACCTTAATAAAATCAGCGCTTAAATAACTGGAGAAGGCAATTGATTCGTTATTCGCAGAACTCTTGCCCATTTAACCCGTCTGTACTGATATGTGTCCAGGAGGCATAACTGATTTCAAGCATCTCTCCAGACTTGGGGACGGCTCGGAGGCACAGTGACAGGAAGCAGAATGGTCTTCTTCAGAAATCGCAAACTCGCAATTGTCTGTTTCTCGACCGCCTTCGGCGGACTTGAGTTGAGCACGCTTCGTCTTGCCCAAGAGTTGTCCGCCCGCGATGCGACGACAGTTCTTGTGGTTCCTCCGGAAACGCCATTAGCCTTGGAAGCTGTCCGCCGCGGCCTCAAGGTAGCGTTCCTGAAGCCAAGAATGAAGTACGGTGATTTGTTCGCGTCCTGGGAGCTAGCCCGGATCCTCTCCGCGCACGCCGTGGAAATCGCCATTGTCATGCAATCGAAAGACATCAACGTTGTTGTCGCGGCCAAGCTGGCGAATCCGTCGGTAAAGATCGTTTACTACCAACAGATGCAGTCGACGATCGACAAACGTGACGCAATCCATACATGGATGTACTCAAAACTGTCGCTCTGGATATCGCTCACCAATCGTATGAAGATGGAGGTGCTTGAGCACACGCGAGTACCGGAGCACATGGTCAAAGTGGTGCCTCTCGGGAGAGATACGGCCTTGTTCG
>DOWV01000311.1:3051-9734 GCA_003519375.1 Bacteroidota bacterium | reverse complement strand
AGATGGTCGGCGAAGAGGGAGATGCTCCGGCGGCATAGAGCCCCCGGTCAGTTTTGCAGTTGACTCGTTGTAGCTCCGGGCGGCTCTCGCTTAAGCCGCCCGGACTTTCGTAACGCCTGCTGCACCGTTTGACGCTTCTCTCCGGATGTCTCTCTTCGCTCCCTCTGCGTCATTGAACTTCACGATGCTCTCTTCCTCACGCGTCATCAGCCCATAACGCCATGAAAACCTGCTGCAGTCTGTTACTCCTTTTTTTGGCTTGTTTGCCTTCGGCGAGCGCACAGCCGGAATCTGCTCAAGACAACTCTTTGCGAATCATCCCGGCGCCACAACAGGTCGTTCGAACGCCGCAGGTCTTCAGAATCTCGACTCAAACCCGCATTATCCTCGGCGAGCATTCCACGCCGGCGGACGAATTCGCCGCCCAGCAGATCAACACCCGGCTCGCCCAATTGCATCGAGGTCCGCTGCGGATTGTTCGCGAGGAGTCGATTCGCAAGATATCTGCCGATTTCATCTTTCTGGGATCACCCCGGAGTTCTTATGCGAGAGAATGGTTAAAGAAACAAAAGGCTGTTCTTACTCAGCAGATGAGAGACGAAGGATATCTTCTGGAAGTCTCTCAGGATGCAGCGGTGATTATTGCCGAGTCACCGCGGGGGCGATTCTATGGCGTAACGACGCTAGGCATGATGTTCGAGCTGCAGAAGAAAAGTGTCACGCTGCCGGGAGCCCTTATCCACGACTGGCCCGATCAGCGCTTTCGCGGTGTGACCGACGACCTGAGCCGCGGCCAGATGTCGACGATGGAAAACTTCAGGAAGATCATACGTTTTCTCGCCCGCCACAAACTCAACGTCTACTCTCCCTATATCGAAGATGTGTTTGCCCTGAAGCGACACCCCCTCATCGGCAAAGGACGGGGTGAGCTGACCGCCGCCGAAGTCAAGGAACTTGATGCCTACGCGAAACAGTACCACGTTGAGCTGATCCCGATTTTCGAAACATTGGGTCATTGGGAGAATATTCTCCTGCTCCCGGAATACATCCAGTATGCAGAGTTCCCAGGAGCCAGCGGTCTCAACGTCGCGAACGAAGCAATCTATCCGCTCCTCGACGGAATGATCGGTGAGATCAGCGCTGCTTTCAGTTCGCCGTACTTCAATATGGCCGCCGATGAGTCCATGAACGTCGGTCTTGGCGGAAGTAAGGCGAAAGTTGCGGCGTCCGATCTTGCGACGGTCCACGCTGATCACTACGTGAAGCTCTTCGAGATCCTCGGGAAGTACAAGAAGAAACCGATGATGTACGGAGATATGATCCTGAGCAATCCGAAGATCCTGGAAAAAATTCCCAAGAATGTCATCATCATCGACTGGCAGTACGATCCCGCTGACCGTTATCCTACGACGCTCACGTTCAAAAATGCCGGCTTTCCGTTTATTGTCTCGCCGTCGGTGTGGAACTATAACGGGCCTTTTCCGAACCACATCAATGCGCTCCTGAATACCCGGATCCTCACACGGGATGGATTCACCAATGGATCGCTTGGCGTCCTTACGTCAAACTGGAGCAACTATGGGGGAGAGTCGCTCCGGGAGTTGAACTACTATGAGTACGCATGGACGGCAGAGTGTGCATGGAAGCCGCTCCGGGCCGACCTGGAACGCTTTGACGAAATTTTCTTCAGCGGTTTCTTTGGAGACGAACGGGCCGGAGTTGCCGGCCGCGCGCTCTACGCGCTCCTGTCGAGCGCACTCAATCAGATCAACTGGCATGAGTTCTGGCGCCATCCGTTCTTGCCGGAGCGTTCATCATTGCCGCAAATGGTTGTGCGGCTTGAAAGCCTGCGGTCGACGATTCCTCTGATGCATCACTTCCTTCAAGAATTGAGCGCTACGGCAAAGGAGAACCAGGATCACGTTCGTGTGCTTGAATTTGTCGTGAATCTTGAGGAATGGTTTGCGCGGAAGATCGCCCTGGCCGATGAACTCAGGAACGCTGCGCAGGACACCGCTGGGGGCGTGTACGCCGTTCCTCGTCTGGACGACGTCGTGGCAAGGTCGCGTCAACTTGTGGCTGATCTGCGCCGGTTGCAGCAGGTGTTTTCGGCGTTATGGCTCGAGACGAACCGAAGTGCGAACCTCCAGTTACTCATGGCACGGTATGATCGTCAGGTTCAGTACTGGGAGGAAGCGCTCGGGATCGTCGAACGGGAACGGCGAATCGAGAATCCCTTGATCGAGAGTCAGTGGATTTATCATCCGGACGCCAATCCCGCCAAGCGGGACAGCTCTGCCCGGCAGGTGAGAACTGCGACCTTCCGGAAAACATTTGGACTCCGCCAGCTTCCGTCTTCTGCAAAGCTACAGATGATCGGTGATACGCAGGTACGGCTGCGGGTGAACGGCACGGATGTCGGAGAATTGTACGCACGGCGATCACCCTCCCTGGTTGTCGAGCATCAGCGCGTAAGAATCTGGGATATCACATCCTTGGTCCGTGTGGGAGAAAACATGATTACCATTGAGGCGGTGAACTACGACCGATTTGGATCCGCCGGGGTCAATATCTACGCGGAGCTCAGAACCGGCACGAATCTGGCGAAGATGTTGAGCGATGCCACGTGGGAAGTTGCGAGCGAGTCACTCGGCAGCCGGAACGATTCGTTGGGGGATGGACGAACGTGGTTGCCCGCGACTCCGAAGCAGTACCCGTATCTTGTTGTGAAACCAGATTTCGGAACCGGGCGGGTTTCGTGGATAGAACGCTGATGGGTTTCCTTCGCACAGGACCGGCGCACCGGCCTTCAATGGAAAAAGAGAATAGTTTCCATTATATTGTAAAGCAGGTGCAAAAAGTTGAGGAATGGCGTCTTACAATGGAGGATTTGGGGGCATATGAAAAAGTATGTTGTGTTTGGTCTGCTTGCGGGGGTGACGATTTCAGTCCTGGCCGTTTACTTCCGAAGAAAAAAACTCGCCGGATCAGAGTTCAACGGATTCTTTGATTCATCCACTGTTGCGGATGAATTGTTCGGCGACGCGTTTGAAGAGCTGCCGGACAAGCCGTAAAAGAGAACCTCACAGAGCTGCAGGGCGAACAACAGCGTACCGAATCTCCACCTTCGATTGCAGCCCAATCAAGAATTGCTCCCTGGAACGTGGCACCCGAGGAGTGAAAAAGCGGACTGGCGGGACCTTTCCTCGCATTGAGAATCGCCTGTGCCGGTCACCACACACTGAATCCTGATCGTGAGCGAGATTCCTCCGGAGTTTCAGCCACGAGTGTCTCCATACCATCCCTGAAGAAGAGCGCTTTGTAGACGTTATGACTGCTCCCCCGAGTGATTCCAGCACCAGGTCCCCCTTTGCCCTTCCTCTTCAGGCTCTCCGCGAGGAGCGTGAGAAGCTTCAGGCGGCGCGAAATGAGATTACCCTTTTCGATGGGGAGTTCACGGGCGCGTTCGCCGGCTACTTTTTGTATCGATTCGAAGTACCCGAAGATCTTGTTCTGCGCGGCGTTGATCATTGCTCGTTCTCCTTCAGCCAGCTCCAGCCCGTGAGTATCGACGGGCGGATCGTCAGCCTCGAAAATCAGTATATTTCCGTTGCCCTCCCGATGGATTTCGGGGCGATGCTCCCTGAAATCAGATGCCGGTGGAATTATGATGAACATTTGCCGTTCATCTCCGACCTCCTCGCCGGTGTCGTTCCGACACATCCGATCGCCTCGCTGTTCCAGGATCCGGGGCGGCCTGAGAATTTTCTCGACTCAGTTCTCGAGCCGGCAATCGTCCTCGGCACACCGCACGAACAGACGGAGGCCTTGAAGAAGATTCTTCAGAACCGCGTCTCGTATCTCTGGGGTCCATCGCGCACCGGGAAGACACACACCCTTGCGCTCGCGGCGCTGAACTATCTCAAAGCCGGCAAGAGCGTCCTTGTCGCGGCCCCGACGGCGCGTGCAGCTGACGAGGCTTTTCAACGGATCCTTCTTCTGAACAAGGAACTTGGTGTCCCGATCGACGGTGTGCTCTCGAGAGTCGGATTCCCTGCAGACCCCGCTGCGATCGACCCTCCTTCGTTTTCACTCGAGTCTGAAATAGAAGCCCAGCGGACAGACAAGAAGAAACAGTTGGAAGAGGGTGTCTCGGCGCTGCGGGCATATTGGAAGACGAAGGTACATCAGTACCTTTATGAAGATTTCTTCACGAGACTCAACGAGCTGCGCGAACGCGCGAATGAGAACCGAAAGCAGCTTGATAAAGTACGCGATGAGATTACCGCACTGAAGGAGATCGTTACCCGCGCGCAGAACGCGTCGATGCTCGAGAAGTTCAAAAAAGGCTTCAGCAAAGAGGATCAAGCCGCGGCGCAGAAGCAGCTGAGCGAAAAACTCCTGGTACAGAAGAAACTGCAGCCTGTGCAGCAAGCCCTGACCGCGGAGCTAATGCGGATGGAGGCTCAGGCACCGATCGACCCGAACGAGCTGAAGGAATACCAGGCCGCAGTGAAGCGTATCGGCGAGCTTGGCGGTGTAAAGAAATTGACGGACGATATCGAAAGCAAGTCATCCGTCGACGAAGCCTCTCTCATTCGCTCCAAAAAGTGCGTCGTCACGACCATCAACGGCTTTTTCTCAGACCACCGATTGCGCGCGATGCGGTATGACGTTGTGCTCGTCGATGATGCCGCCCGAGTCCATCCGCCGTTTCTTGCTGCGCTCTCGGTTGTCGCACGTGAGTCTCTTCTCATTGCAGGGGACCCGTTCCAGCTTGGACCGGAAGCTCTCTCCAAGAGTGATGCCGCCTATAGCTGGATGCATCAGGATATCTTCCTGATGCTCGCGCAGACCGAACGCCTGGATGATCTGTATGAATGGTCGCAGAAAAATCCGCGCTGGAGCCTTCCGCTGACATCACACCTTGCCGGTGCGCCGAAAGTTTCACGATTTATGGCATCCTTCTGCTTTGTTGACCGGATTCATGTGCAGGATCGACCGGGAGCCAAGGGAAGCCTCGTTGTTCTTGATTCTGCCGATCTTAAATCGACCTGCCGGCAGTACCTCGGGAAAAGGAGTTTGGTTCCCTTTAACGATGTTCAAACCAAACGAACGATCGATCTCGTAAAGCACGCGCTCGCCAAAGGGCGTCGAGTCGCCTCGGAAATAGGGATCATTGTTCCTCTTCAGGGTACGACGTTGTACACGAAACTGCAGCTCCGGCTTAACGGGATCCGGAACGTGGAAGTCGGGACTCCGGCGCAGTTTCAGGGCCGGACGAAGAAATCGATCATCGTTGATCTCACCATGGCCGGCGTTGACTACACGATGCGGCCGCTGGACGACCGGAAAATCGGGGAGCACAAGCTCATGCGAGGATTGAACACCATCCTCTCATGCGTCGAAGAAGATCTTTACGTCGTGGCCGACCTTGCCCATTTCAAATCTATCTACAAAGACCGGCTCATCAACAAGTTCCTGGTGCAGCTGCAGGCCCAATCGGAAGCGGCACCGACGTTTACGGTCAGTGCAAAAACGTTTGACGAGATGAGCTGGGACCAGCGGAACCGCATGCTTGGAGCCGGTCTCGGAACGAACGTGACCGGAAGTGATCGTCGTGCGCCAGAACCCGGTCCGGGTCAGCCGCGCGATATGGAGACGGAAGTGCGCATGAAGATGATGGCGCGCCAACAGCCTCAGATGGTATTCACCGGGAGGGACTTCGATCAGGAGACCTTCCTCGCTGCCCACAGAGTCCTGGCATTGCGAAAGGATGCGAATCTCCTGTCGCAGATGATCGGAGGAGACCTGCTCTTTCGATACTCCCTCGGTACAGAAGAAGCTGCATCGCGGCTGCCGCTTGATGGTTGTCGTACTGAAGAAGAATTCCGAAAAACCATGGAGCGATGGAATCTCTTGATTTACGAAATGTCAGGAGCCGGGAAGACCGACCTCACGTTCTTTGCGAAGCAAACACCCGAGGCAAGAGTCCGGTGGGATATCAATAACCTGCGAGCGTACTACTCCTCGGCTATGGAAGCAATCATGGAGGAAAGCAAGCACCGGATCGCCACCTCCGTAGCGAAAGTCTTCCAGGAGTGCCTTGGCAAATCTCAGCCCGCCAATCCCATTGAATGGTCGACCGCCTATCTGAACTTCCTTGGAAAGATGGAAGCGTATCTTGCCTGGATATCTGAGCAGCTCAGGAGGTGAGCGTTGTGCTGAAGTGGCGCAGAAGCGTGTCTCCTGGGGGGAATTGAGAACCCAGAATTCAGAAGCCAGTTTCAGGTGGCCGCGATGACTTTGACACGAAGTCCAGCAAAGACATTTGAAGACCTGATTGTCTGGCAGAAAGCCCATTCGTTCGTGCTGGAAGTATATCGGTTTAGTGAATCGTTTCCAAAGCATGAACTCTACGGACTCACGTCACAGATTCGAAGATCTGCTGTCTCCATCGCTGCAAACATTGCCGAGGGCTTTAAGAAGACCGGAAAGGCAGACAAAGGAAGGTTTCTCAACATAAGCCAGGGATCGGTAGAGGAGAGTCGCTACTATCTGGTTTTGGCCAGAGATCTGGGATACGGCGATATTCAACACCTGAGCTCTTCTCTGGAGGAAGTCAGCAAGCTTCTCACGAGCTATCGGCGAGCAATTCTCTCTTCTGACTTCTGACTCCTGAC
>DOWV01000311.1:0-2925 GCA_003519375.1 Bacteroidota bacterium | reverse complement strand
CTGACTCCCTATTGCGAACTCTCATGATTGAGTATTTCCTAGATGCCATCCTCGTTCTCGCGATCGTTCTCCTGAACGCCTTTTTCGTCGCGGCGGAATTCGCGATCGTAAAAGTCCGGATGACGCAAATCGAGCCGCTCGCAGCCAAGGGGAACTGGCGCGCTCGAATAGCGAAAGACGTCGTCGCACACCTTGACCTCTACCTGTCCGCCACCCAGGTTGGCATTACGATCACGAGTCTTGCGTTGGGCTGGCTCGGCGAACCACTTGTTGCAAGTCATCTTCTCCCTTTCTTCCAGTCATTTGGAATCAAAAGTGAAGATCTCGTGCACGGCATTTCGTTCGGTGTGGCATTCTCAATCATCACTTTCTTACACATCATTCTCGGCGAGCTTGCCCCCAAATCACTGGCTATTCAAAAATCAAAAGTGACCACACTTTGGGTCGCCTACCCGCTGACCCTTTTTTATGCTGTTTTCCGTCCGGTCATCTGGCTCCTCAATACGCTGGCGAACTGGGTCCTTCGCATGGTTGGGTTGAGTCCGTCGAGCAGCGTGGAGTTGGCCCATTCTGAAGAAGAGCTCAGACTTCTCCTGTCCCATGACGAGACGGCGACCACAGTGAGCAAGAACATTGCTCTTAACGCCATGGATTTCCGCCGCAAGCAGGCGCGCCATTGCATGGTGCCGCGCACGGAGATGACGGCGCTTTCGCTCGCCGACACCGTCCAGAAGAACCTCAGCGTGATGCGCTCGAACAAATTCTCCCGCTTCCCTGTGTATAAAGATTCCGTCGACAATATTATCGGGTTGGTGTATACCAAGGACATTTTCAAGCAGGATCGCGACCACAACCCGACGTTTTCACTCGAGGGTGTCATGCGCGATGCCACATTCCTGCCCGAAACTGCGAGCCTGGAAAAGGTGCTTGAGACTATGCTCACGCGGAAAACGCATATGGCGATTCTGGCCGATGAGTATGGCGGCACCGCAGGATTGATCACGATGGAAAACGTCCTGGAGGAGCTTGTCGGACCCATACAGGATGAGCTGGATCGCGAGGCGCCGGAGGTCATCAAGTTCAGCGAATCGGAATACCTGATGGACGCGAGTGTTACAACAAACGAGGTCGAGCAACTCTTCAATCAAGAGCTCTCACCAAAAGACATTCGCTCTATCGGAGCGTTCGTCCTTGAGCTCCTTGGACATATCCCGGAAAGCGGTGAGCGGGTCAGCGTGAGCGGCATCGAATTCACCGTCGAACAGGTTACCGACAGAGTGATCGACAGGATCCGGGTCAAGCGAAAGCCGCAGGAAGACCCGCCTTCCGAGAACTGACATTCTTCAGGTCAACACCATTCCATTGTTCCAAATGAGTCCGATCGCGGATCGGACGCACCTTGAACCTTCCCTCATTGTACTATTCCAATATTCCATTCGTCCACATCCCCGTCTTTCCAATGTCCGGATTTTGCATGTATACCTTTAACCTGATCTTTGTTCTCACGATTGCTTTTTCGTCGCTCTCCGTGGGCCAGATCGTGGTACCCGAATGGGCAAAGGACGCTGTCTGGTATCAGGTCTTTCCCGAACGATTCCGCAACGGCGATTCGCGAAACGATCCTGCTCCCGCCGGTCTTGAATTCAATGCCGAACGCGGTTGGCGCGTTTCTCCATGGACAAGCGATTGGTACAAGCTTCAACCATGGGAGGCGAAATTCAACAAGAGCTTCTACGCAAACGTATTCGATCGTCGCTATGGCGGTGATATGCAGGGGGTCCTCGACAAGCTGGATTACCTGCGCGATCTTGGCATCACGGCAATCTACTTCAATCCGGTTTTCGACGCGTTCTCGCTGCACAAGTACGACGCGTCGACGTATCATCACATCGATCACACGTTCGGCCCCAATCCACCCGCCGACCGCAAATTGATTGAAACAGAAACAGACAATCCCTCGACGTGGAAATGGACGTCAGCCGACTCGTTGTTTCTGAAGTTGATCCGCGCGGCACACCAGCGGGGGATTCGCGTTGTCATCGACGGTGTGTTCAATCATTGCGGGACCCGGTTCTGGGCATTTCAGGATGTGATGAAGAATCAGCAGCGGTCGCGCTATGCGACCTGGTTTGATATCCGGCGCTGGGATGACCCTGCGACACCGGCGAACGAGTTTACAGCCAAAGGGTGGTGGGACGTAAAGGAACTTCCGGAATTCTGGGAAGACGACAGCGGATTTGTGAAGCCGGTACAGCAATACTTTTTCAACATCACACGCCGATGGATGGACCCGGATGGCGACGGGAATCCGGAGGATGGCATCGATGGATGGCGGCTTGACGTTGCGAATGATGTCTCGCATCTCTTTTGGAGAGCGTGGCGCAGGGAGGTGAAGTCGATCAATCCCGATGCTTACATTGTAGGGGAGATCTGGGATGACGCCTCGAAGTGGCTTGCGGGTGATGAATTCGACGCAGTGATGAACTACCGGTTTGCCAGGGCGGTGGTGAGGTTCTTTATCGATACGGATTCGCGAAAGCTCTCGCCGTCGGCATTCGATCGTGAGCTCTCCGATATCCGGAATCAATATCCGCACGAGGTGAATTACGTTCTGCAAAATCTCATCGACAGCCACGACACCGACCGGCTCCCGTCGATGATCATGAATCCGAACAGAAAATATGACGATCAAAACGGTTTGCGCAACAATCGCAGCTACGTCGTGAGCAAACCCGCGGGCACAGCACGGCAAATTCAAAAACTGATCGTTCTCTTCCAGATGTGCTACCTCGGTGCGCCAATGATCTATTACGGTGACGAGGCCGGGATGTGGGGAGCCGATGATCCTGACGACCGGAAGCCGATGGTGTGGCAGGACCTGACGTACGAGAACGAGCGCTCGCATCCTGTCCCTGGAAGATCGCG
>DOWV01000243.1:25098-28040 GCA_003519375.1 Bacteroidota bacterium | reverse complement strand
CCCGTCGATCGCTTATGATCGACGGGAGAGTCGAACCACTGACAATCGAATATCGACCACGAGCAAGCACTACGGAGTACTTGATGGAGCTTCTTCAGGATTTTGTTGACATCGTGCTTCACCTCGACAAGTTTCTTCCGGACCTGGTGAGGGAGTACGGAGTATGGATCTACGCGATCCTCTTTGTCATCATCTTCTGCGAAACCGGACTCGTTGTAACACCGTTTCTTCCCGGCGATTCGCTGCTCTTCGCCGTGGGAGCTGTCGCAGCCATCTCACCCGATCTCGACTTCACATTCTCGATTGTCCTGTTGATCACCGCGGCAGTCCTCGGTGATACCGTCAACTACTGGATTGGCGACTTCGTCGGACCAAAAGTGTTTCACCAGGAAGAGAGCAGGTTCCTGAAAAAAGAATATCTGATCCGCACACACAAATTTTACGAGAAACATGGCGGCAAGACAATCATCATCGCGCGATTTCTGCCGATCATACGAACGTTCGCGCCTTTCGTGGCCGGCATCGGGAGCATGACATACAAACGATTCCTGCTTTTCAACGTCGTGGGCGGCGCGCTCTGGGTTCTTCTGTTTGTTCCCGCCGGCTATTTTTTCGGCAGTGTCCCTTTCGTGAAGAACAATTTCAGCCTTGTCATTCTTGCTCTTGTTCTTATTCCCGGAATTCCGGCTGCTGTCGAGGCCATCAGAATGTGGCTCAATCGACGCAAGACCCGCTCACAAAACCGGCAGTAATCATCGGCTGGCAAAAGTCCGACTCTCCACAGGACCTTCGTGAGAAGTCGGACTTCTCACATGAATCACTCGCTGGGAGACGCGTATCGTGGATCGACAACTCATTTCAAGCGGAGCTCCGTGGGAACCGATCGTTGGCTACTCACGCGCGGTCCGCGTCGGACCGTACGTTCACGTGTCCGGGACAACCGGCATAGGTCCCGACGGGAAGGTCGTGCGCCGTGGCGATGCATATGCCCAGGCGGTGCGGGCGTTCACCATCATCAAGGCCGCGCTCGAAGAAGCTGGCTCAGGATTGAACGATGTCGTCAGAACGAGAACGTACCTGACGAACATCACAGATTGGCAAGTCGTCGGAAAGGCCCACGGCGAGTTCTTCCGCGACATCAGACCCGCGTCCACCATGGTCGCCGTCGTCGCTCTTGTCGATCCCGACATGCTCGTGGAAATCGAGGTCGATGCAATCATCACGAGGTAGAGAACCGACTTCCGGGCTGGTAGAAGACCGACTTCTCTGGCGAGCTCTCGTGAGAAGTCGGTCTTCTTACACCGTTTAACCATACCAGGAACCCTATGAAAAATCGCGCATCCTCCCTCTTCCTGCTTCTCTTCGTCTTTGCCGCAGCCTCAGACGCCCAAACAAAACCGTTCCGCTTTGCGTGGCTGAGCGACACGCACGTTGGCGCTACGACCGGCGCGACGGATCTGGGCCTTTCCGTTCGCGACATCAACATGATGGATGACATTGCGTTTGTGATTCTGTCGGGAGACATCACGGAGATGGGATCCGATGCACAGCTCGAGCTCGCCAAATCAATCCTCGACAGCCTCCGGAAGCCATACTATATCGTTCCGGGAAATCACGACACGAAATGGTCCGGGTCGGGATGCACAAAATTTTCCTCTCTCTGGGGGAATGATAGATTCACATTCGAGTTCAATGGATACCGCTTCATCGGTTTCCATGAAGGCCCGATCATGAAAATGGGCGACGGGCATTTTCCCGCCGAGGATCTGCGGTGGGTCGATGGCCTCCTGAAGTCGATACGAAAAAAACATCAACCCCTGTTCATCGTCACACATTATCCGCTTGATCCGGGGATCGACAATTGGTATGAGATGACGGACCGGTTGAAGAAATTCAACGTTCAGGCGGTTCTGGTCGGGCATGGACACAGCAACCGGGCGATGAAGTTCGAAGGCCTTCCGGGCGTCATGGGTAGGTCCAATCTGCGGGCAAGGCAACCGCTTGGCGCGTACACCATCGTCGATGTAAGAGCAGACTCGGTATTGTTTTCGGAACGATCGCCCGGCGGCGCAACAAAATCTTCATGGCACAAGCTCGCGCTCGGGAAGCATGACTATTCCGCCGATACGACGAAGTACACCAGACCTGATTACGCAGTAAACAAAGAGTTCCAGAACGTAAAGACGCGCTGGTCGGTCAAGAGCGGGTACACGATCGCATCGACACCCGCCGTGTGGGAGAATTATGTAGTCGCCGGGAACAGTGGAGGAATCGTCGCTTGTTATGCATTAAAGAGCGGAAAGCTCCTCTGGAAGCAGAAAACCGGAGCAACCGTGTATTCTTCTCCTCAGGCATCGGATGGCAGAGTTGTCATCGGTTCTTCCGACAAGAACATCTATTGCTACAACATCAGGAACGGCACTCCTGTCTGGAAGATCAAGACAGGCGCACCGGTCGTTGCGGCGCCGGTGATCGCGGAGGGAACGGTTTACATTGGCGGGAGCGACAGCGTCTTTCGCGCAATCGATCTCAGGAGCGGGTCAATCAAGTGGACCTTCAAGAGTGTTCCCGGTTTCGTCGAAACAAAACCGCTGCTCTTCGAAGGCAAAGTCATTTTTGGCGCGTGGGATACGTACCTCTATGCGCTGAACACCAGCGATGGATCGCTGGCATGGAAATGGTCCAATGGCAATAACGGCGTGCTCCTTTCACCGGCGGCATGCTGGCCCGTCGGATCGGAAGGAAAGGTTTTTGTCGCTGCTCCCGACCGGTTTCTCTCGGCCATTAACGTTCGGACGGGCAGCACGGTATGGCGTACCAAGCGGTACCAGGTGCGCGAGACTGTCGGCATTTCAGCGGACGGGAAGAGAATCTATGCGCGCTGCATGACGGACACCGTCATTGCCTTCTCGCCGTCAGCGGGATCGTTCGAAGTTCTGTGG
>DOWV01000243.1:18383-25028 GCA_003519375.1 Bacteroidota bacterium | reverse complement strand
CGCTGCATGACGGACACCGTCATCGCCTTCTCGCCGTCAGCGCGATCGTTCGAAGTTCTGTGGGCCCAGAACTGCGGTTACGGATACGACATCGATCCCTCGATGCCGATAGAAAAAGACGGTGTGGTATTCTTCGGTACAAAAAATGGACTGATCTTCGCCCTCGACGGTCCAACAGGCAGGATTCTCTGGAAGCACCGTATCGGCGGGACGATCGTGAACACCATGGTTCCGCTCGACGGCCGCAGCGCGGTCGTCACCGATCTCGGCGGAACAATCGCTCTGCTTGAAGCCAGGTAGCAACTGTGGGGGGAATAATCATTCAGTAACGCGTGGAGGCATTCTCATGTCAGATTTACGATATCCCGTCGGGAAGTTCGTACCAAAACCGGAAATAACGGATGCAGAGCGAAGCGTTCTGATTCAGCAGATCGCCGAAGCTCCCGCGAAACTCCGTGAGGCCGTAAAGAACCTTGCTCAAGAGCAGCTTGACACACCGTACCGGCCCGGGGGCTGGACGGTGCGGCAAGTTGTGCATCACCTTCCCGACAGCCATCTCAATGCCTATATCCGCTTTAAGCTCGGCGTGACCGAGCAGCAACCGACGATCAAGCCGTACGAGGAGCGGTTGTGGGCAGAGCTCGTCGACGCAAAATCGTCACCGATCGAGCCATCGCTGACATTGCTGGATTCCCTTCACTATCGCTGGGTGATTTTTCTGCGCTCTCTGAGTGCTGCTGATTTCGGCAAGACCATCATTCATCCTGAAAACGGACTTATGAATCTCGACCGCCTGCTGCAGCTGTACGCATGGCATGGAAGACACCATGTCGCCCACATTACTTCATTGCGCGAGCGCATGAGCTGGTGAAGACCGACTTCTTCCAGGAACATGCCGGAGAGCGAAGTCGGTCTTCTCTCCCGGCTTCGCACACACAAAGATCATGAACATCACCATCCGCCAGGCCATACCAACCGATGCGGCCATTGTTGTCCATTTCAATGCCCTGCTTGCCCTCGAAACAGAATCGAAAACTATCGACACCTCGCTTCTGCAGAAAGGCGTTGAAGCTCTTCTTGCCGACCAATCGAAAGGTATCTACTTTCTCGCCGAGTCCGAAGGCAGGGTGGTCGGGCAAACCATGATCACGTATGAGTGGAGCGACTGGCGGAACGGCAACTTTTGGTGGATCCAGAGCGTGTATGTTGCGAAGGAAGCGCGGGGGGCCGGTGTGTTCAAGGCGCTCTTCCAACACATTCACGCTCTCGCCGCCGCCCGCCCCGACGTCTGCGGCCTTCGTCTCTACGTCGACGAGAACAATGCCAGGGCCCGGCAGACCTATGAACGCCTCGGAATGAAGCATTCTCATTATAGAATGTACGAGATGGATTTCGTCCTCTAATCGTATGGCCTCTTGCTGTTCTCCCGGCAGTCCCTGCAGCGGAACCAACGCGTTTTTCTCACGCTGGTCTCGTTTTTACGCGCGGCGGTTCCGCAGCGGCGGACTCGAACTCGTCCAGAAGTACCTCCTCGACGGAATTGGAACAGAACCAATCTCCGGCAGATCGGTGCTCGACATCGGCTGCGGCGTTGGGTCATTGCATCTGACTCTCCTTCAGCGCGGCGCTGCAACTTCTGTCGGTATCGATTTGTCCGAGGGCATGTTACGTGAGGCCAGGAGCTTTGCAGACAATCTCGGGGTGGGCGGGCGCACCGAATATATCAATGGCGATTTTACGGCTCTCGCGCCATCCGTTCCTGAGAGCGACATCACCGTGCTCGATAAGGTCGTTTGCTGCTACGAAGACATTCGCGCACTTGTCGTTTCCTCGACGGGTAAGACAAAACGCATCTACGCCTTAAGCCACCCGAAAGAAAACATCCTCATGAAGAGCATGTTCCGGGGCCACATGGCGCTTGCGCGACTGTTCGGATGGTCGTTCCATCCCTTCTGGCACAACTGGGCTGATATGAAAGCTCTTATCGATTCACAGGGTTTCTCGTTGACATACGAACGATCGACACTCGCCTGGCAGGTGCTCGTCTTTCGGCGCCGCTGACACGGCTGAGTGGAGCTGACCACCGGCCTTGTTCTTACAGAAAGCACTTCCATTGTCTATTCACTCTTTCATGATGTCCCAGGAGGATCTATGATTCGTCGCTGGAGTACACTCATATGCCTGCTTTCTCTGGCTGCCGGCTGGCTCTTCGGTCAGACAGCTCCGACAACGGGTTTACGCGACAATACACCGACGGTCCATGCATTCACCAATGCAAAGATTGTCGTCGCACCCGGAAAGGTCATAGCCCGCGGCACACTCGTTATTCGCAACGGCACCATTGAAGCAGTCGGCGAAAAAGTCGCACCGCCGGCCGATGCACGCGTCTGGAATCTTGACGGCCGCACCCTCTACCCCGGCCTGATAGAGCTTTCTTCGGATCTGGGCATGCCAAAGCCGGCTCCGACTCCAACGGGCAGCCCCTTCGCGGCTCCCGTGCAACAGACCCCGGCGGAGAAACCAAAGGGTGCAGCGCACTGGAATACGAGAATGCATGCTGAAGTGAACGCCGACGAGGAGTTTACACCGGACGCAAAAGCCGCTGAGAAGCTGCGTTCTCAGGGATTTACCGTGGCGTTGGTCGCTCCCCAATCGGGAATATTCCGGGGCACAAGTGCGCTTGTCAACCTCGGCGATGATGTTGCCACAGATCTCATCGTGAAACGGCGGGTGGCGCAGCACCTCCATATTGAACCGTCAGGCGGATTTGGCGGCGGATATCCCAATTCGCTGATGGGAGTTATTGCATTCGTACGCCAAACGTACTTCGATGCCGACTGGTATCGTAAGGCTCAGGATTCGTACGCGAAGAATCCCGCCGGTCAAAAACATCCGGAGGTGAATTCGGCCCTCTCAGCGCTCGCCAATGCCGTGCAAAACAAGACGCCGACAGTTATTGAAGTCGCGAGCGATCTCAATTTCCTGCGAGCTGCCAGGATCGGCAGGGAATTTTCTCTCAATCTCTGGATCCTGGGCAACGGACAGGAGTACCGCCGCATTGATGCCGTGAAATCGACGAAGGTTCCGGTTCTCGTACACGTGAACTTCCCCGAAGCGCCTTCCGTGGACACCCCTGAAGAGGCTTACAATGTCTCTCTGGAGGATCTGCGGCACTACGACGCCGCCCCCGAAAATGCAGGACGGCTTCAGAACGCCGGCGTGACCATCGCCTTGACCTCCGCACAATTGAAAGATGCCGGCACGTTCCTCGCTCAGACTCGCAAAGCGATCGAACGCGGCTTGAGCTCCGACGCGGCATTGACAGCTCTCACCATGACGCCTGCGAAAATGCTGGGCCTTGAGAAACAGTACGGCACACTCGAGCAGGGAAAGGTTGCAAACTTTATCATTACAGACGGCGATTTTTTTGCCGAGAAGACGAAGATCCAGGAGGTCTGGATCGACGGAGAACAGTATGAAGTCAAAGCGCCTCCCCTCGCCGATGTCAGGGGAACCTGGGACTTCAAGACCGATCGCGAACGCGGAACGCTCTCGCTCCGAGGTGACATCGATAAACCGACCGGAACGCTGAGCGCGAGAGGAAAAGAGATGAGACTTGCCACCGTGTCGGTGAGCGGTGGCCGCCTTGCAATCACATTCGCATCCGACTCGCTTGGTATGCCGGGCACGGTGTTGATGTCCGGCACCGGAAACGACAAGGAGATGTTTGGAGTGATGGAAGCTCCCGACGGATCTTCGTTCAACTGGCAGGCAACGCGAAAGAGTGCCGCCAAAGCCGAGCCTGACACAACAAAGCCGAAGAAAATCGAGATGGCCGCGGCCTCGTTGACATTCCCTCCCACGGAATACGGCCGGCCAAAGCTCCCCGAACAGCCGGCGAGTGTTCTGATCAAGAATGCCACGATCTGGACGCAGGGTCCGCAAGGGAAGCTGGCAAACGCAGATATGCTGGTAACAAAGGGAAAAATCGCACAAGTCGGATCGAACATCGCAGCACCTAAGGACGCGGTTGTTTTAGACGCGGCCGGTAAGCACCTGAGCCCGGGCATTATTGATGCCCATTCTCACACTGCTATCAGCGGCACCGTCAACGAAGGCGGACAGGCCATTACGCCCGAAACGCGCATCGAGGATGTCATCAACCCGGATGATATCTGGATCTACAGACAACTGTCGGGCGGCACGACGATGGCGATGGTGTTGCATGGCTCGGCGAATCCAATCGGCGGGCAAAGTTCCATTCTGAAGTGGCGCTGGGGTGCGCCGGCAGAGGAGTTGGCACTCGCCGGTGCTCCACCGGGCGTGAAGTTTGCTCTGGGAGAGAATGTCAAGCAAAGCAGCGTCACCCCGCAACGAGGGGTTGCAGCGCGTTACCCGCAAACGCGAATGGGAGTCGAAGAACTGATCCGTGACCGGTTCAATGCAGCGCTCGATTACGAGCGGTCGTGGAAGGAATGGGAGAAGAACAAACTGCAGATTCCGCCCCGAAAAGATCTTGAACTCGACTGCATCCTGGAGATCGTCAAGGGTAAGCGTGAAATCCATGCACATGCATACCGTCAGGATGAGATGCTGATGATCCTCAGACTTGCGGAAGAATATGGCATTCGCGTCGCCTCGTTCGAGCATGGCCTTGAAGGGTACAAAATAGCAGATGCCATTGCCAAACATGGAGCCGGTGTATCGACGTTCAGCGACTGGTGGGCGTACAAGATCGAAGCGTGGGATGCCATTCCCGGCGCCGGTTCCTTGATGCATGATCAGGGCGTCGTCGTCGCATTCAAATCGGATAACGACCAGCTCGCTTCCCGCCTCAATTGGGAGGCGGCAAAGGCGGTGAAGTATGGACTGAGTGAGGAGGAGGCGTTCAAGTTTGTCACACTCAATCCGGCAAAGCATTTGAAAATCGACAAGTGGGTCGGCTCCCTGGAAGTTGGAAAGGATGCCGATTTTGTTCTCTGGAGTGGTAATCCTCTCTCGGTCTACTCGCGGTGCGAACAAACCTGGGTCGATGGAAGAAAATACTTCGATGCTGAGGAAGACAAACAACTTCAGGATCAGATCGTGAAGGAGCGGGCAGCGCTGATTCAGAAGATCCTGGCAGCCAGGAAAGCACAGGCGCCGCCTGCGGGAGGGCCGCCCATGCGATCCCGGCGGCCGAATGAAACCAATCTTGGAACAGTGAACGGGGAGGGCCAGAGCCATGAAACGAACTAACATCCTCCTCCTCGCCATTATTGTCCTTTGCTCATCGTTTGCGGTCGCATCAGATGCGATTCCGGCGGCGAAACAGAAGAAACCTATCGCCCTCATCGGCGGCACCATCCATACGGTGAGCGGCGCGGTGATTGAGAATGGCACGATTCTTTTCGACAAGGGAAAGATCGTTGCCCTGGGCACGAATGTGACAATCCCGGCCGATGCGGAACGCATCATCGTGACAGGCAAGCACGTGTACCCCGGCATCATTGATGCATACACCAGCATGGGATTGACAGAGATCGGCTCCGTGCGGGGAACCATCGACCAGTCAGAAACCGGTCTGATCAATCCCAATGTTCGCGCAGAGGTTGCCGTGAACCCCGAGAGCGAATTGATTCCCGTGGCCCGGTCCGGTGGCGTCGCCGTCGTTGCAACGGTGCCGAGTGGCGGACTCATCGCCGGCCTCGGCGCTGCGCTCATGCTTGACGGATGGACATGGGAAGATCTGACGCTGAAGGGCGGTCTCGGACTCGTCGTCAACTGGCCTTCGATGGTGTACACCCCATCACCCCGGTTCCGTGTGACAAAAGAGGAATGGCAGAAGCAGCGCGACGATCAGCTCAAAGCGCTCCGGGAAGCGTTCGCAAGAGCGCGGGCTTATATGACCGCGAAGAATGCCGAAAAGCAGAAGGGGGTTCCGGTGCACGATACGGATCCCCGCTGGCAGGCAATGATTCCCGTGCTTCAGGGGGCCATTCCTGTCTTCGTGCGGGCGAGTGAAATGGCGCAGATACAATCGGCGATCACATGGGCAGAGGCTGAAGGCGTCAAACTCGTGATTGTGGGAGGAAGAGATGCATGGTTTGTCCGCGGACAACTCAAGGCAAAGAACATTCCGGTCATCATCACGGATATTCAATCAGCGCCGAGCCGCATATGGCAGGGATATAATGAAGTGTTCACGCTCCCGATGCGGCTGCAACACGCGGGCATCAGGTTTTGCATCACCGGAGACGGAGATCCGTCAAATTCACGAAACACCGCGTATCATGCCGCCAATGCCGCCGCGTATGGATTGCCAAAAGACGAGGCGCTCAAGTCCGTCACGTTGTACGCCGCACAAATTCTTGGTATTGCCGATAAGGTGGGTTCTCTCGAGCCAGGAAAAGACGCGACGCTCATCGTGACAACGGGTGATCCGCTGGAGCCGCCGACCGTGACAGAGGCGATGTTCATCCAGGGAAAGAAAATCGATCTCAACGACAAGCACAAGCAGCTGTACAGCAAGTACAAGGAGAAGTACAAACAATTGAGAGGTGAATAACCCGGCACAACATTGTGTAGCCCCGATCTTTAGATCGGGGACAGGAATAACCAAAAAGCGCCTGGCAACGGGCGCTTTCGGTTTTATCATGTGTAGCC
>DOWV01000243.1:11600-18092 GCA_003519375.1 Bacteroidota bacterium | reverse complement strand
GCGGGGTTGATATCGACGCATACCATGCGCACCCAGGACGGCAGCATGTTCCCAACGCCGATGGAATGAAGCATCGACGAGAGGCAGATCACCATTTTCGCTTCGATGAGTTGGCGTCCATACTCCTCCTGGGCCCTGACCAGATCCATGATCGTATCGGGCAGCGGACCGTCATCCCGTATCGATCCCGCAAGCACGAACGGCACACCCTTTTTCACACACTCATACATTACTCCCGATCGAAGGGCTTCACTCTCGACGGCCTGCTTGATTGATCCGCAGCGGTTGACTGAGTTAATTGCACGCATGTGGTTCTTGTGCCCACCCTCAACCGGTATTCCGCGCTTCAGATCGACGCCGAGGGACGTCCCATAGAGGGCGTGCTCTACGTCGTGAACGGCAAGCGCGTTTCCCGACAGCAGCGCATCGACATAACCGCCCCGAATGAGCCTGCAAAAAGCCTGCGTCCCGCCAGTGTGAGTCACCACCGGCCCTGCCACAAACACAATTCGCCCCCCATCCTCTTTTGTACGGCGCATCATCGCAGCCACTTTTTCCACTGCCGTCTCTGTCCGGCGCTCAGAAGAGATCTCATTCGCCATGAATGCAAAGCCATGTCGATCCCGTTCCTTGAACTCGGGCTGAATTCGAACGCCGTTAACACCGCAAACAACCTTCTTGCCTTTCCGCACATCGCGAAGTTTCCGGCACTCCGCCCTCCCTCCATCGACAACGATCACGGCGTCCATCCGCTGTTTGCCCACCTCCACCCACGAAGCTTGCACGCGAACAAGCGTGCGGTGATTCGTCGTTGAGTAGAAATCGTCCGGTACAACACGGTCCGCCTCGGCCGGCCGCAGGACGGCATCGTCAACCTTGGACTGATAGCAGCCCAGCTCGATAAGGTCAGCGATCGTCTTCGACAGCACATCCCGCCGCGGTGCGATAATTTTGAGCTGCAGGTGGGAGAAGTCCTTGTTTGTACGCCCCAGATCAAAACGCACCACCTCGAACTCTGCGCCGCACTCAATCACGCGGTCAAAGATTTTCGAGAGAATTTGAGAATCAACCAGATGACCTTCGGCCTCAACAATCTCGGTAAACATGGTCACTCCTTTGTAGGTAAGTATTCTTATAAGATATCGTCTTCCGGCCCAAACGCAAGTAGCCAGAAGGGTCAGCAAGAACGGCTTTTTTCTGTTATCTTGTAGCCTGAGGAAATCCCATGGGACTTATTGAACTTGGCTACGACGATTGGTTTGAGCAGAAACGCGGAGAGATCCGGCGACCCGACTGCGAGGTTGCGAAAATCACGCGTGTCGACCGCGATCGGTATCTCGTCCTGAACGGAGAAACCGAAGTACGCGGCGAACCGACCGGAAAGCTGCTCTTCTCCGCCGATTCCGGCCAGGATCTCCCCTGTGTGGGCGACTGGGTCCTTGTGCAGTACCACAATGACGGAGAGCTCGCGATCATCCATGCCGTCCTTCCCAGGAAGTCATACCTGCGGCGCAAATCCTCCGGTCAAAACGTCGATTACCAAATGATCGCATCGAACATCGACCGGGCCCTCATCGTCCAGTCCTGCGACTTCAATTTCAATATCCGCCGGCTCGAGCGATACCTCGTCATCACGAACGAAGGGGGTATCGAGCCAACCATTCTCCTGAGCAAGAGTGATCTCGTCAGCCCGGCCGATCTGGAGAGCATGATCGCGGCAATCGAGGAGGCGCATATCGGCGCACCAATCATCCCACTCAGCAACCTGACCCCCGACGGGCTTGATTCGTTCAGAGCGATCCTCGAAAGAGGCAAGACCTATTGTCTCCTGGGCTCTTCCGGTGTGGGAAAAACCACACTTCTCAACTCGCTTGCCGGCAAAGAGATCTTTGAAACGAATCCCGTGCGCGAAAAAGACAGCCGCGGCAGACACACAACAGCACGGCGACAGCTCGTCGTTCTCGGGAACGGATCACTTCTTGTTGACACTCCCGGTATGCGCGAACTTGGGCTCATCGGCGCCGAGGAGAGCATCGACAACAGCTTTTCAGACATCCATGAACTCTCAGAATCGTGCCGATTCGCCGACTGCACTCATACACATGAAACCGATTGCGCGGTCGTGGCAGCACTTGAAGCCGGAACGCTCGACGAAGAGCGATATCAGAACTACAAGAAACTGTTGAAAGAGTCCGCGTATCACCAGATGACGTATGCCGAGAAGCGGAAGAAAGATAAACAGTTCGGCCGGATGATCAAAAAGGCGATGAAACTCGTCAAGAAGAAGTAACACGCGCACCGGTGGGGATCCGGAACAAGACGTGAAATGGAAAGGAACGAAGTTCCGATTTTCCTTACCGGCGTACACGCTGTGAATCAATCGAGAAACAATGAGCCAGCCCTCCTCGCATGATCCGTGATGACACTCGTCGACAGAGAGACAATCACCTTTGTGAATCTCCTTGTCCTTTTCGGCCCGCCCGGCGGGAATGATTGGATGATGATTGTTGGGATCGCGGCTCTTCTTGCGATCCTGTGGCTGCTCTCCGTAGCCACCAAATGGATCACCGTGAAAATCTGGAAAGGGAAAGCGAAGATGAAGAATTCAGCGGATGAACTTCGGGCTCTGGTGGCGCACGCTTCTTCCCGTCTCGAATCAATCTCCGAAGAAGAAAGCGGCATCCATCCTTCCGAGGGGAAGTGGTCAAAGAGAGAGATCCTGGGCCATCTTATCGACTCGGCGGGCAATAACCACCAGCGATTTGTTCGCGGTCAGCTTGGAGCGGAAATCAGATTGCCTGCATACGACCAGGAAGCCTGGGTCAGGACTCAGGGGTATCAAGGAGAGTCGTGGAGCACACTCGTTCACTTCTGGAAGCTTTACAATCTGCATCTGATCCACATCATTTCGAACATCCCGCACGAGAAATTGACAAACTCGTGCTTCATCGGTGACAATCCGCCCGTCACTCTCGAATTCCTCGTCACAGATTATATCCGCCACCTCAGGCATCATCTCGAGCAAATCCATGCATGAGGACGGTCAAGGACAGGAACGACACCCCGTTTGCGTTTGTTTTGGAGTTATTGGGATTTCGTACAAGTTTTCCCTATTTTTTATGAGTCCACGATTCTGAAGATGGCTTTACAGCTGGGTTTCCGAAGTGCGTCTTGCTCTCATCTCTGATATCCATTCTAATCTCGAAGCGCTGAAAAGCGCTTTTGAGGTCATCGACCAGGAGGGCGTGGACGAAATCATTTGTCTGGGCGACACTGTCGGGTACGGGGCGGATCCGAATGAGTGTCTTAGCCTTGTGCGCGACCGATGTTCGACTATTCTTCTCGGAAATCACGACGCCGCAGCTCTTGATCTCTCCATCGCCAATCAGTTTACCGTCAACGCCCAATTGTCAGCAATGTGGACATTCGGCGTTCTCTTTGAAGAACACAAAGCCTTTCTCCGGGGCCTTTCCCAGACACAACCTCGCGGAGACATTCTCTTTTCACACGCCTCCCCTTTTGAGCCTGAGGAGTGGCATTATGTGATCAGCGATTTTGATGTGCGAGAGGCGTTCCATGCGTTCACGGAGCGGATCTGCTTCATAGGCCATTCACACATTCCTGTCATTTTTTCGGAACGCTGCAAAACTCCCGCAATCAGTTCCGCGGGGCGATATATCATCAATGTCGGAAGCGTGGGTCAACCGCGTGATGGTAAACCCGAACTGAGCTTCGGCCTGTTCGACACCAAGACCTGGACGTACCGCAACATCCGCGCGCAGTATGACATCAAGTCTGCGGCAGAGAAGATTCGAAAAGCAGGATTGCCGCACACACTTGCCGAGCGACTCTATCACGGGATGTGACGGACGAGAGCGGAAGAACACTGAAGCGTTGAAAAGGCAGGAATCAGCGGGTCGTCAGATGCGAAAGCAGTCTGCCTTTCCCCATCGTTGAAACCGCGACACAAACAGCCTCATCGGTTTTCCAAAGAACCACATTGCAGTCGGGATGATCAGGATCGGTGTACCAGCCTGATTGCGCGAGCGCCCGCTTCGCGGCCGGCGGCAGCGATACCTGCGTTCCATAGAGCGCATCATCATCACTCACCTCGAATACGTAGACGAGCTCATTCCCGATCTTGTAGATCAGATGCGCCTGCTTGACACCGCCCTCCTCCGTGGCAGACCCGGCGCACCAATCGCAATTCTGAATCGACGGCATCTGAACGCCGAACTGAAGATTGCTTTTCTGGAGGAATCCGCGGACGCTCTCCGGAACGCTCGATACGAGGCCCGGTTCCAGCTTGCCCGATTTCAGCAAAGCAAAATTCTTAAGCGATTGATTGATAAGATCGTTGGATGCGGTATGGGCGGTCATCGGGTACGAAGGGTTTATTTTCGTCGTGACCAGCGAAAAGAACAAGAGTGCGGCGATACCACCGGAAAGAGCGGGTATGACAACCCGCCATTGAAAAAGCCAGTGCGCGAAGGCGGGGATTATCGGAGAAGAGCTTTGATACTCCAGGCGGAGAGCGAGAAGAATGGCGCCATACGTGCTGCGGGGAGTTTCCGTCCATTGCACATGCTTCCGGACGAGAAACTTCGATAATCGCTCAAGTGCAATCTCCCGGCGGCAGGGGGAACACCGCCTGAGATGGGCTTCGAATTCAGCAGCTACATCATTGCGCAGGGATCGATCAATTGCATCGCCGGCATGTTGCCTGATACCGTGACAGTCCACTCCACCACCTCAGAAAACGTTGAATAGCAAGATCTCCGTTTTCCTCCCTTTCAGCACTAATCTCCTTTGATCATGCCCTGTTGCTTTGCATATTCGTACAGCTTTTCCTGCAACAATTTCCGCCCCCGGTGAAGGCGTGACCGGACCGTTCCGATCGGACACTCCACGAATTCTGCAATCTCTTCGTAGGTCAATCCTTCGATGTCACAGAGAATAACCACGGTTCGAAAATCGTCAGGCAGGCTTTGAAGAGCCTTTGTGACCTCATCTCCCAGGAGGTTTCCATACAGCTGTTCCTGAAGGTCGTTGGGATCCGTCGACTCGGCCCGGATGACATTGTAAAAGTTCTCAATGTCCTCGTAATCTACCTTATCCGGCTCCTTCGTTTCCTTCCGGTACCGGTTGATATACGAATTCTTCATGATCCTGAACAACCAAGCGCGGATATTTGTTCCCTTTTCATACTTATCCCAAAACCGGTAGGCCTTGAGAAAGGTCTCCTGCAAAAGGTCCCGTGCGTCGTCTTCGTTTCCCGTGGTTCGAAGCGCGAAATTATAGAGCACATCCATGTGAGGGAGGGCCTCAACCTCGAACTCGGTGTGCTTTTTCTTTGTGCTTCGGGAAACTGCGGTATGTGAAGCTGCGATCATGAATTGCTTTCAATCACTCTTGTGCTGCAGGCAAGCACTTTGCCCGACCATTGCCGCCGGTGCTTCCCGGACCAAGATGGGACGTACCGGCCAACACGCTGCGGCGAACCTCTCTACAACATTCCTTGTTCAATCAAACTCCCACGCGATCCAGTACAGCGTCATTCAAAGTAAACAAAACAGCGTCTGGGTGCAAGATGACATATCACGCGCAGGGAATCTTCACTCTTTCGGTATCAATAATTCCAGCTCCGCCATCGACAACTTTTGGTCCATCCGTACTTCTTCGCTCCGAAGGAGCGTTCCATTCATGGGAATGTCACGAAAGGCTCCGTAGATGCTGAGATCACCGATATCAACAATTGTCCCAACAAGCTCTACGGCACCGGTTGAGGCGTTCACACTCTCGTCGATGTTGATTCCGACATCAACTTTCACCGGCGTCACGGTCTCGGCTGCCTTCAATCGCGTTCCCCGCAACACAACATCGTACAAGTATTTCGTGCCAAAGGGCAATCGATCATAGACAGCAAGAGGCGCCTGCGTGTGCGAACCCGCCGCAATGGAAAAAAGGCTGGCAAGGAGGCCCGCGTAATTCAATTTCCGGATGAACATTTTCTCGCGGTCGTTGGGCCACCCGCCGGATTCGACGAGCACCGTGCTCGTTCCCCAGCGCTGGATGTTGTCGCCGAACGCGCGGGGTTCGAACGAATCATCGTATTTAGAAACATGGCCGGGAATGAACTCCTGCATCGCCGATGCAAAGACCGCGGCCACTTGTTTCGCTGCAATCCGGATGTGGTTATCTGACCGAGCGTCGTCAAACGCGGGAGCAAGAAGAGCGATCGTGCTCACCTTGTTCGTGTTCCCTACAGTATAGCGCGGGTCCTGATCATGGAGATTGAAACCAAACTGCGGCTGATACCGGTCCCTCACTTCTTTGAGAAGCCGGGCTTCAGGTGTCTCGAACGACAACGCATCGCGGTTCATGTCGATCGCCTGAGCCGTCCGGCGCTGAAATCGTTCGGCGCCGTCAGGATTCAGCATGGGAACGATAACGATTTTCAACTTCTCCAGGATCAGTTTTGTGGCAGGATGC
>DOWV01000243.1:0-11385 GCA_003519375.1 Bacteroidota bacterium | reverse complement strand
GAACCAAGGGGCGACATCACGTACAATCCCAGCGGCTCAAGCATCTTCAGCCATTCGAGGAGATCAGCCTGACGGAAACGCCGCGAAGTAATCTCGCGGATTCTGAAGGTTTCATAATTTGAAAAAAGTTCCCGCGCAAGATCGACCGTTGACTGCAGTGATTCCTCTCTCTTATGTGCGTTCATCTTCGGTTCTCGAAAGAATTCGACAAGGCGTGAAAACGGCGACTTGCGGTGTGCTGCCAGGCGATTACCACTAGACCGGGTGTGGTAGTGCCTTACTCCTCAAGATAGCGCGAATTTCTGAAAAACGCACCATCCTCGTACCACCAGAGAATTGCATTCATGAAAGGCGAAAAGAGGCCAATGCAACTTCTTTCGGCACGCTGATTTCTGTCAAAAAAAAGGGCCGGACTCGTTACTGCCCGACCCTCGAAATTCATATCTGCCAAAAGCTGGTTACATCAGAATGGACGCGCGAAGCGGAAGATGAACCGTGGCGGCTCGCTTCGGTCTGTCCGCCACACAAACGCAGCGCGGAACGATCCGTTGCGCGTCGATATTCCTGCCCCGACATCATGTTTGAAATCTGCGAACCGGATGTCTTCAAATCCTTCTGTCCAGCGCGCTGTCGGCGCGACGTTTCGCACCAATCCTGCATCGGTAAGAAAGAGCAGGTTGATACCGCGCATCAGCCAGCTCGGCCAGAAACTGAGATCGCCGAGAAAATCGCCGTTGACGATGAACTCGGCATTCATCAGCAGCATTCTGTTTCCCTGATCTTCTTTGAACGGATACCCCACCACGGTCCCGAGGCCGCCCATATCAAATTCTTTTTGAACCGGGAGCAGCCCTTCGGATGATCCAACGCGGAAGCGGATGTTCAGATTGTCCCACCGGCTCAGAGGCTGATACCGGCGAATGTCAGCAACGTACCGGTCAAACTGGAAATCACCTCCGTAGCTCGTGTTGGCGAACTCAGCCGTTGTGTAAATGCTCCATCCTTCCGGCCCGTCAATGGTCGAGGTGACAGTGCTCAGTCCGGCTGTCGCAACGATCCCCCGGATTCTCCCTTCATCGATGGCAGGATTCGGTCGAAACAGTTTGTCGCCGCCGAAGAGCGACCACTCGGTTCTGTTCTCCATCGAACGATACTCGTCCGCCAGGTAGCCCGCTTTCACCTGGGCAGTGATATAATCCTGCTGCATCACATAGCCGGCATTCACGCCGTACCCGTCGCGACGGAAATAATCCCGATAATCCTCATGGATCAACATCGCCGCGGCTGTATTCTCGTGGACGCCGATCAGCCAGTCATCTTTCGTGTCTGTCAGTGAGTGCCCCTCTGCTTCGATCTCAAACATCTGACCGTCGTCGAAGGCGAACTGTCTGCTCAGACCGAGGTTACCTCGCCAGTTGTGTGACTTAAAACCATACCCCACTGATCCGAAGAGACTGTAAGATCGTTGATTATCCCAGTAATAACGTTTGTTCGATCCAAGACCGAGGAACAATCCCTCGACGCGGTTGTAGCGGAAAATGAAGTTATCGAGGTTTGTTGCTTCATTGACCCAGTTTGCGTTCAACTTCGTCGACGACCGGCGGAAATTCTTCTCTTGTTCCCTGTACGGTTTCTCGCGCTTCGAGCTGCTCTTGTCGATATAACCGACGACCACAGCATCCTCATCCTTCACAACATCGCCGTTGATAACTTTAATGTTACCGCCGATGTACGCCCCGTCCCTGATATAGAGGTCCCCGCCCACGACGAGCACATCTCCGGTAATCCGCCCGAATACTGTCAAATCCCCCGCTTTTACCACGACGTTCGAATTTACGGTATCACGACGGTGAATCACCGTCGCACCTTCAAACGTCACACTGCTATCCTCCTCCGACGCAAGCATGGCCTCCTCATCAACCGACGGACGGTAGCGCTTTGTCCTCTGCATCCCGAAGTGATATCCGGCGTCGTCATCACGCGATCCAAATTCCTTCTGAATCGTGCTCACGACATCGTCGACGATTGAATTGATGCGATCAGCAATATTGTCTCGTTTATCGCCGGTCGCTTGTTCCTTCTTCTGGGATTGTGCTCCCACCGTCGCTGCAGCGAGAAGCAGACAGAGGAAGAGTGTTGAAACCCGTTGAGAGAGATTCATGGGACCACCTTAGGAATGTGAATGGGCTCACTCAACCTACGCTGGTTTTCCGGCAAAAGTTGCGGCAATTCCATCGCCGGAACAGGGATTCGAAAATCCCGGTTGATGGCCTTATGACCAGTTCGTGTTTTCCAAACTGTGCGAATTTTTGTATATTGTTGTGTACAGACATACCATGTGAGGTATCTATGCGTTTGGCCATAAACATTGACCATATTGCTACCCTCCGCAACGCCCGTGGCGGGCGCGAACCGGAGCCCGTCGGGGCAGCCCGCATGTGCGAAGAAGCTGGTGCCCACGGAATTGTTTGCCACCTCCGTGAGGACCGGCGCCATATACGGGACGAAGATGTCCGTGCATTACGGCGATCGGTAACAACACGGCTCGACCTCGAAATGGCCGCCGTTGATGAAATCATCCGCGTTGCCCTCGATGTTGTGCCCGATCTCGTTACCCTTGTTCCCGAGCGGCGACGGGAATTGACCACGGAAGACGGCCTGGACGTGAAAGCCAACAAGCGCACTCTTCAGGATGCAATCAAGGCTTTCCACGAAAAAAAGATTGCCGTGAGCCTGTTTATCAATCCCGTGCGTGAACAGATTGAAGCCGCGCGCGAAATCGGAACCGATGTGATCGAGATCCATACCGGCGAGTACGCAGACGCCGCAGACCTGCAGCTGCAGACCGGGCTCCTCGCCGAAATCCGGACTGCCGCCGCCCTCGCCAAATCGCTTGGTCTTGGAGTCAACGCAGGCCATGGCCTGAATTACACGAACGTCCTGCCGGTTGCAGCCATCGCAGACATCGATGAGGTAAGCATCGGCTATGCTGTCATTGTCCGTGCGATTTCAGTCGGGCTTGACCGCGCGGTAAAGGAAATGCTCTCCCTCGTACAGCAAACCTAGAAGCCTTCTCAAAAATTCTCACGCCCGCATGACCTTTGGTGCTCTCTGAGGCGGGCAGGCAAAGGCGCGAAGTCCCGCTCTTGGATTCCGCCCCTAAGCGGGATTCGGAAGGCGAACCGCAAAGGTGAGAAACTACCATAGATTTTTGGCGACTTTGCGGCTTGGCGTGATTCTTATCTTCTGTTTTTGAGATAGGTTCTAGTATTGCTGTTCTTTTCGGTCGGATTATTCTTCGGAGGATCTATGCGGATCTCGCGAAGTATTGTCGTCGCTCTCGCGTTCCTGGCCAGCATTGCCGGAAGCCAGACTCCATATCCCGTCTTTCATACCAACAACGATTTCTTGCTTGCTTCGCCGGGCGCGTTCAAATTCGGACTCTACGGCTACGACAACCCGGCTCTTACATCGCTCCTTCAACAACCCGATGTTTCCTTCTTCTGGTCTGACAAGAACGGTACCTGGAAAGATTTCAATCGCTGGGGGGCATTCGCGGCGATCCCGCATGCAGGAATTGGAGTGGTCCATCAGAAGCAAGGCGGTTTGTACGTCTCTGACTACCGGATCTCCGCCGGGACGGGAAACCGCACTGTGAGTACCGGATTAGGATATGGCTGGTCGAACGGGTACACGAAGACATTCAATCGCTCCAACTTTGTTTATGTCGGAACCTTGTACCGGCCTGCACCTGCGGTATCGATCGGCTTCATCGGGAGCGTTGCCACCCAGACCCGCGGTGTCAATGAGGCCGTCGTCGATGCCGCCGTCCGTCCTTTCTCATCTTCCTTCTGGACGCTGTTCGCAGACTTCGCCATTCATAGCAAACAGTCACTCGCAGATGCTCACTGGAGCGCGGGGACCGTCGTCGAACTCCTGCCCGGTATTTGTCTCTCCGGCCGTTATTTCGACACAAAAGGCTTCACGGTCGGTCTTCAATTCAGCCTCGGACGAATCGGACTCACAACCCAGGCCCACTACGGTACCGATCAGCGTTACAGCCACAACACATACGGAATCCGCCTTGGAGCGCTAGACCGCACGATTCTGACAGGAGCGAAAGACAAATACGTTGCGTTCGACCTTCGGGGACCGATCAGGTATCAACAGTATAGATTCCTGGACAATTCAAACACGCTTCTTAATCTGTTAACAGCCATCGATGCCGCCAAAGAGGATCCTACCGTTGCCGGCATCGCGATCAACACATCCGGGATGTCGTCGGACAAGGAACTTCTCTGGGAAGTACGAGAGAAACTCAGGGAATTCAAGAAGAGCGGCAAACACGTGGTCGCTTTCATCGACCAGCCAGACATCAACGTGTATCACTTTGCCTCGATCGCCGACAAGATCGTCATGGATTCACAGGGCCTGATCCAGCTGACCGGCTATCTCATGGGACGGACGTATCTGAAAGGCATGCTGGAGAAAATCGGCATCGGTTATGATGAATGGCGCTTCTTTAAATACAAATCCGCTGTCGAGAACCTTTCCCGCGACAGCATGTCGGTTGCCGACCGTGAACAGCGGCAAAAGCTTGTTGACAATTACTTTGCGCTTGCGAAACAAGACATCTGTGCCAGCCGCGGATTCACTTCGGGGCAATTCGACGCAATGATCGATTCAGAGGTTGTCTTCATGGCCAACGATGCCCTGGCAAAGGGTCTCGTTGATACACTCGGGCGATGGGGCGATGTCGAGCAGGTTATCAAGAAGATGGAAGGGAAACCGAACCGGTACGTCGGCGCCGGCCGCCTTGAGCGAATGAACCGGGCAACGGATCACCGCTGGAGCGAGCCGCCGGCGATTGCTGTGATTTATGCGCTCGGTGCCTGCGCCATGGATGAGGGAATAACAGCCAGAAAGCTCGTTCATGACGTTGAAGCTGCCGTGAGCTCCACTGCCGTAAAAGCGATCGTTTTGCGGGTCGATTCACCCGGAGGCGATCCTATGGCTTCAGATTATATCGCGGAGGCGCTCAAGAAAGCAAAGGGAAAGAAACCGATCATCGTTTCTCAGGGGGCCGTTGCCGCATCGGGTGGATACTGGCTGTCGATGTACGCCGACACCATTGTCGCAGCACCAAACACCATTACGGGTTCGATTGGTGTCATCGGTGGGTGGCTCTATAATAAGAGCATAAAAGAGAAGCTCGGGATCTCAACCGATCTGGTAAAAGCGGGCCAGCATGCTGATCTGGGTTTCGGCTTCACGCTTCCCCTCATCGGCCTGGGTCTGCCTGATCGGAACCTTACGGACGCGGAGCGCTCACGCATGGAGTACACGATCCGGTCGATGTACCGGGATTTCGTAGGACGCGTGGCAGAGGGGAGAAAGAAGAGCCCCGATGAAATCGGCGTCATCGCGCAGGGGAGAGTGTGGTCGGGCACCGATGGGCTCAAGAACGGTCTTGTAGATGTGCTCGGAGGGCTTGAGACGGCAATCCTGATTGCGAAATCACGGGCCGGCATCCCCGCGACAGCTGAAGCGACTCTTCTCCAGTTCCCGGAACCGGGCCTGATCAATTTCAATCAATTCCTCCCCAAAATCATCGGCATCGAGACAAAACAGAGCGATCCTTTGATGGGGCATCTCCTCTTCCGATTGCGACACAACGGCCTGGGGATGATGATGTTGCCGCTTGAAGATATCGATCTGCAAAGAACATACTGACAAACGTGTCGCACCTCATTCTCGTTCAAAGACAGCGGGGACTCCTGCTATGAAGAAGACGGTTATCATCATCATCCAGCTTACATTCTTCGCTTTGGGGCTTTTGGCTCAAGAGTCACCATACTTCACGCGAGATTTTCCCCCGGAGGAATTTGCCGCCCGGCGTGCCATGGTGTACGATGCAATCGGATCGTCGGCGTTCGCTCTTGTTCAGGGAGCGCCGAGCCCTGCCGGATATGTTCGATTTCGCCAGTCAAACGAATTCTACTATCTTTGCGGCGTTGAGACACCTCATGCGTATCTTCTTCTCGACGGTTCTCAGCGCCGCGCAACGCTCTACCTTCCTCACCGGAATGAGGCACGGGAGCGCGCCGAAGGAAAGAGCCTGTCGCCCGAAGAAGCGACATTGGTGAAACAGATGACCGGCATCGATGCAGTGTACGGAGTTGATCTGCTTTCTGAACATCTTGCACGCTCGGCACGAAGTCTGACATCGTCGACTCTTTTCACACCGTTTAGCCCGGCGGAAGGCCTTGCTGTCAGCCGCGATCTGGCGTTGCGCAAAATCGGTGATGCTGTTGCGGATCCATTCGACGGAGAGCCGTCGCGGGAAGGCCGCTTCATCCAACTGCTCCAGATCCGATTCCCGCAGTTTCAGATGAGGGACCTCACACCGACGCTTGACAATCTTCGCCTGATCAAGAGTCCGCGGGAGATCGAGCTTCTCAAGAAATCGACGCAGGTTGCAGGAATGGCACTCATCGAATGCATGAAGTCAACGAGGCCGGGCATCATGGAGTACGAACTCGATGCCGTCGCCAAATATGTGTACTACCGGAATGGTGCGCAGGGTGAGGCGTACTACTCGCTGATAGCAAGCGGCCCCAACGCGATGATCGGGCACTACAACGCGGGAAGGCGGCAGATGATGGATGGAGAGATGCTCCTCATGGATTTCGGTCCCGACTATGGGTATTACATGAGCGACCTGACGCGTGTCTGGCCCGTCAACGGAACATTCAGCAGGGCGCAGCGTTCGTTGTACGATTTCTATGTCGGTTGTTACCGGGCCATCCTGCACGCCATTCGCCCGGGATTTACTGCTCAGGTTGTTTTGCAGGAAGCTGTGCGCGTCATGGACGGGCTCCTGCCCAGGACAACGTTTGCCAACGCCGCGCATGAGAATGGAGCACGGAGGTTTGTCGATCGCTTCCGTGAATCGGCAAAACAGCCTCGGACCTCGCTTGGGCACTGGGTTGGCATGTCAACTCATGATGTTGGCCTGGACCATGGACCGCTCCGCGCCGGGATGGTATTCACCATCGAGCCTTCCCTGCTTGTGCCCGAAGAGAACATCAACATCCGATGTGAGGATATGATTGTCATAACGGATCAAAAGGCCGAGATATTATCAGACTTCTTGCCGCTCGACGCGGGAGCGATTGAGAATCTGATTCGGGATGGGGGGATGCTTCAAAAATATCCACGAGCAAAATAGGGAGAGGATCATCCTCCCTCCTCAGGTGTTTTTCGCCTGAGGTGACCGGGCGGATCGGGATTTGTTGCGATTTCCAGATATGATTTTCACCCTTACCCCCGACTGTTGACAATGTGCACTGCATCAACACGATTGTTCTGGAGTTTCCTCATAATAGTGCCGACATTACGGCTTGGCGCGAAGAGCACCGGCTTTCAGCGGGCGGTATTGATAACCGAGACTATGAATCCGATCGCCCTCGCGGCGACTTGACAGGACCTCATCCCCTATGCGACCTCTCAATTCCATTTTTGATGTGACAACGCCGGCATTACTGCTGGATCAAGCTGTCCTTGAGCGCAACCTGACGCGCATGCAGGACCGGGCCAACGAACTTGGCGTCGCCCTGCGGCCCCACATCAAGACTCACAAATGCATCGAGATTGCGAATCATCAGCTCGAGCTTGGCGCCCGTGGCATCACCGCGTCAACGCTATATGAGGTGGAACAATTCGCCGCGGCGGGCTTTAATGACATTACCTGGGCGTTTCCCCTCGTGCCGGCAAATATTGAACGTGTCATGGAGTTATGCGAAAAAGCCACCGTCCGTGTGGTCATTGACAGCAAAGAAGTCTTTGAGCACCTCGATAGTATCGAGCGTGTCGGCAGCGAGCGAGTGCATGTGTGGCTCAAGGTGGATTGCGGTTACCACCGAGCCGGTGTAGATCCCGGAGCATCTCTTGCCGAGGAGCTTGTGCGCCGCCTCGGAGAGTCGAAGAATCTCATTTTCGACGGCATACTGACACACGCCGGCCAATCCTATGACGCCAAGAATCGCACTGAGCTGCTGGCGTATGCTGAACAGGAACGTTCAGTGATGGTGGAATTCGGTGAGCGGATGAGAGCCAAAGGGTATCCCCTTCCGATGATCAGCATCGGCTCTACTCCAACCATGTCCGTTGTAGAAAATCTTAACGGTATCAATGAAATCCGGCCGGGAAACTACGCGTTCTACGACTACACGCAGGTTATGATCGGCAGCTGCGGTGTCGCCGATTGCGCCCTGACCGTCCTCGCCAGCGTTGTGTCTCACCAGCCCAATGCACGCCATTTTGTCACCGACGCCGGCGCTCTTGCCCTCTCGAAAGACCTTGGACCCGTTCATATTTCCAACGATATGGATATGGGAATTATTTTCGAGGATTACGATCGCAAACGGCTCCATTCTCATGTTCATTTGAAGGTCCTTTCGCAGGAGCACAGCAAAGTGATGTACTCCAGCCCCGAGCGTGTGACGGACCAGTTCAAAGTGGGAGATAAGGTTCGCATCCTCGAGCACCATTCGTGCCTGACCGCGGCCAACTTCGACTACTTCTACGTCGTCAAGGGATATGACATCGTCGACCGGTGGAAGATTCTCCACGGCCGAGGTTAGGATTGTCATTGCCGGGGAACACATCAGACCTTTTGTGTTCCCGCCGGTTCACATCTCCGCAGCACTCCATGACGGCTCTCCTTCCCCTGGTGCCCAGATGAAATCCTGCTCATCGCAGCGAATCCATAGACTTTTTGCATCTTTCGTGGTATCTTGCTCCACTTCGTGAGGCGCGGGAACCGCATGAGCGGCGACAATTTCAATTTCATATTCCTTTCCGAGATCCTTCATCTTCCTCTTTTCAGCGCAACCACGGGTAAGAAGATCGGGCAAATTGTCGACCTCGCCGCGCGCACAAGTCACGTGTATCCAAAAATCACGGCGCTCATCGCGCAGATGAGCAACGGCGGCGAGCCTGTCTATATCGCATGGCCGCATGTCCGTCTGACCGTCTTCAAGAAACACGTCACGGTCGAATATCCTTTTGAGCAAGACGAAGAAGGTTCCAGATCCGCCGAGAGCGAAATTCTGCTGAAGAAAACCTTTCTCGACAAGCAGATCATTTCCACGACCGGCTATAAGCTTGTTCGCGTCAACGACTTGCAGTTGCTCATCGATAATTCTTCAAAAGATAATCCGAATCTCTGGCTGGTGCACATCGATATCGGCTTCAAAGGTCTTCTGCGCAGACTCGGATGGGTGGACTTCATCAATCCGATTTTCCATTGGCTCTTTGCGCGTGATATCATCGACAAATTTCTCACATGGAAAAACGTCCAGCCCACGACGGCCACCAATGTTCACGGGTCGGTGATCATGAAGGCCGATTCTTCAAAACTGTCTGCCTTTCACCCGGCGGACCTCGCAGATGTTTTGGCTGATCTCGGCACCGATGAGCGGATTTCGCTGCTCGAATCGATCAGCCCTGTGACCGCGGCGGCAACGCTCCAGGAAATGCCGATGAGCCTGCGCCTCCACGTTGCAGAATCACTGGAGAATGAAAAGCTGGCAAGCATCATTGCGGAGATGCAAATGGACGAGACGGTCGACTTTCTCGATGAACTCCCGCATGAGAAGCGCGACGCCGTGTTGTCCCTCCTGACGCAGGACAAGGTCGCTGAAATCAAGGACCTTACCAAACTTTCCGCGTTCGGTGTCGGCAGCATCATGAATACGAATTTCCTCACCGCAAAACCGGCACAAACCGTACGCGAAGTAATGAAGGCGGTAAAGGCCGATACGAAGCGCGCGGAGCTCCTCTATTATATTTACATCGTTGACGACGAAGAACACTTGAAAGGCCTCGTGACGCTCCGACAGCTCCTGGCCGCAAAGGGAACGCTTCCTGTTTCGGAAATCATGCGGGGCAATATTGTCTCGGTGAAGATCGACTCCAGTATCAAACGCATGGCGCAGGTGTTCTTCAAGTACAAGTTTGAGGCAATCCCGGTTGTCGATGATGACGACAAGCTTCAGGGTATTATTACCATGGGTGATGCTCTCGATGCGGTCTTTCCGGAAGTGAAGGAGGCGGCGGAAGGATAACATGCGCATTCTCCAGAAAATGAAGGAACAGCCGGCCTTCCGTAACATGCTCATTTTCCTGAGCGTTATCGGACCGGGAATAATCACAGGCAGCGTCGACAATGACGCCGGCGGTATCACAACGTATTCGGTCGCCGGCGCGAACTATGGATACCGGCTGCTCTGGACGCTACTCCCCTCCTTTATCGCGCTCTTGACCGTCCAGGAGATGAACGCCCGGATGGGGATTGTCACGGGAAAAGGTCTAGCCGACCTCATTCGCGAAAATTTCGGCGTGCGGATCACCTTCTATATTTTCACGTTCCTCCTCATTGCCGACATCGGCAACACTGCAACAGAATTTGCAGGGGTGGCGGGCAGTCTGATGGTCTTCAACGTTGACAAGACCATCTCTGTTCCCCTCGCGGCGATCGCCGTCTGGATTCTCGTTGTCAAGGGAGATTACAAGATCTCCGAGAAGGTGTTCCTCCTCTTCAGCGTTTTTCTCCTGTCCTATATTGTTTCGGCGGTTCTTGCCAAGCCCGACTGGGGTGAAATCGGGGATGCGATGTTGAGACCGACGATTCAAATGGACCAGGCTTATATTATCACCATGCTTGGCCTTATCGGGACGACCGTTGCACCATGGATGCAGTTCTATATGCAATCGTCCGTTATTGAAAAGGGGATCAAGATCGCCGATTACAAGTATACGATATGGGATGTGGTGGTGGGCTGCGTCGTGACCGTGGTCGTTGCCTTTTTTATCATCGTCTCCTGCGCGGCAACGCTTCACGTGAATCATGTGACCATCAATGAAGCTAAAGATGCGGCTCTCTCGCTGAAGCCGTTTGCCGGTGCTCTGGCGGGGGAAGTGTTTGCCTTCGGCCTTTTTGTCGCTTCCGTTTTCTCTGCCGCCATACTTCCCCTTGCCGCATCCTTTTACATTTGTGAGGCGTTTGGCTTCGAAGCCGGAATCAATAAGAAATTCTCGGAAGCACCCCAGTTTTATTCACTCTTCACGTTCATTATTCTCATCGCCGTCGGCATCATCCTCATTCCCAACGCGCCGCTCATTGCGATCACCCTTTGGACACAGGTGCTCAACGCGATTCTTCTTCCTGTTGTTCTTATTTGTATGATGGTCATTATCAACAAGGAAGAAATTATGGGAGAATATGTGAACAAACGTTACCAGAATGTCATCGGCTGGGCGACGTCTGCCGTTCTGATCATTCTCAGCGCGATCCTGATTATCTCCGGAATACTCTAACTC
>DOWV01000244.1:4223-7702 GCA_003519375.1 Bacteroidota bacterium | reverse complement strand
GGGCGCGGACCCGGCAGGGATGTAGAGACCGACGGTTTCAATCGGTCTCATCTCGCGCCAGCAGCGAACACCGGACTCGGTTTCGACGGGGTTCTCGACACGGAGTTGTGCCGCGTGGAATGTCCGGATGTTTTGCGCGGCGTGGTCTATCGCGGCCAGCAGCTCAGGTGAAACACGAGCCCGTGCGGCGTCAATCTCATCCGAAGAGACCGGGAACGAGCCGACCGGAGCGGCATCGAAGCGTCGGCTGTGCTCCCGTAGTGCCTCGTCGCCGCGTTCTTTCACGTCGCGGCAGATTGTCCCGACTGCATCGGTCAACGGCTTCTCGCGGGTCCAGGGCCGCACACACAACGCTGCGCGTTGTACGTCATTCAGTTGTCCTGCTTTGAAGAGTCTCATTTGATGATCGTCTCGATGGGCACGACAACGATATCGCTCGCGCCCGCTTTTTTGAGGTTTTCCATGACATCCCAGAATACGTCCTCTGCTATGACAGAATGGAGAGCCACCATGCCCTCCTCGGCGAGAGGCACGATCGTCGGACTTTTCAGGCTCGGGATGATACGCTTGAGTCTCGGGATGGCGGATGTAGGTGCGTTCATCATCATGTATCGCTTCCCGCGTGCTTGAAGGCTTCCCGAGATGCGGATGAGAAGCCGTTCCACGAGAATTTTTTTCTTCGGGTCGCGCATCGTCTCCCGGTTTGCCACGAGCGCAGCCTCGGAGATGAGGACTGTTTCGAGAGGGCGAAGGCCGTTTACGCGAGCCGTGGTGCCGGTGGAGACGATATCGCAAATTGCATCGGCGACGTCGAGCGTTGGAGCAAGCTCCACGGCACCGCTCAACTCGATGATCTCGGCACGCACCCTGTGCCGCCGCAGGTACCGGCGGAGTGTTGAGGGGTAAGTGGTGGCGATGCGTTTTCCCCGGAGTTGCTCCACCGAACGGATGGAGGATCGCTGGGGAACACTCAGCGAGAGCCGGCAATGGCCGTAGCCCAGCTTGCTGATCGTTTCGACGCGCGCCTGTTTTTCGCGGACAATATTTTCACCCACGATCCCGAGATCGGCCACGGCGTCCTGCACGTACTCGGGAATGTCGTCATCGCGAAGCGCCAGCACGTCGATGTCGAAATTCCTGCAGGGCGAGTAGAGGCTCTGTTTCTGAAACTCAAAATCGAGGCCGCAGGCGCGGAGAAGGGAAAGGGAGTCATCGGTGAGACGTCCGCTTTTCTGGATGGCGATTTTCAGTCGCCCGTTGTTGGCAATCATACTTTACTCAGATAAAGTGCTTGGTGAAAAAAAATTATTCTTTCGGGTAATTCATGCGGCGCAGCATCATGAGATAGCCGCCCTTTCCCTGCTTGAGCCATTTATGGACGCGGGCGATGGTGCGGGAGCTGAGGCCGGTCTCTTCTTCGATGGTCGTGTAAGGGACGCCCTGCCACAGCATGCGGGCGACCTTCCATCGCTCGGCGAGCTCCCGGATCTCGGTCTCCGTGAGGAGATCGCGGAAGAATTTCCGGCATTCATCCAGGCTTTCGAGCCGGTTGATGGTGGCGTAAAGATCGTCGATATCTCGTGTTCGTGCGTGTTTCATGCTTTACCTGGGTAAAGTATAGCAAAAGTGGACCGAAGATGCAAGGGAAAAGGGACGAAAATTTACCCTTGTCAATCTTGGCCATTTTTTCTACCTTTTTCACGCCTATGATTACCTATCGCGATATTGAAGAGGCCTATAAAGTGGTGCGGCCGGTTGTGTACAAAACCCCCTTGCTGCACTCCCATGTTCTGGATGAACGGACGGGAAACGAGGTGTGGTTCAAGGCGGAAAACCTTCAAAGAATCGGCGCGTTCAAAATCAGGGGTGCATATAACAAGATCGCGTCCCTCACGGCCGAAGAACGAGCGCGGGGCGTCGTGGCACACTCGTCGGGAAATCATGCGCAGGGCGTGGCGCTGGCTGCGAAGTTGCTTGGAACGAAGGCGGTCGTCGTCATGCCGAAGAACTCTCCGCGGAACAAGGTAGCGGGAACGCAGGCGAACGGCGGCGAAGTGGTCTTCTGCGAAGACTCGTCCGACGACCGGGAACGCGTGGCAAAGCAGCTGCAGGAAAAACACAACTACGTCCTGGTGCCCCCGTATGACGATGATAAGATCATCGCCGGACAGGGAACGGCAACGATGGAAGTGGCGCAGGATCTCAGGGAGCTCGACTATCTTTTTGTTCCCGTCGGTGGCGGGGGTCTCATCGCCGGCAATGCCGTGGCGGCGAAGCACTTGTTTCCCGGCATCAAGGTTATCGGAGTGGAAACCGAGCCTGCGAACGACTGCCAGCAGTCATTCCGAAAGAAGGAAATTGTGCGGATCAATCCGCCGAACACCATCGCCGATGGCATGCGCACACAGGCGGTGGGGAAACGTAATTTTGAGATCATTCTGAACTTCGTTGACGACATGATCACGGTCACCGATGCACAGGTGATCGAGATGATGAAGTTCTTCGTTGAACGAATGAAGGTGATCGTCGAACCGACGGGAGCAGTAGCACCGGCCGCGGTCTTCCATAATGTGATGGGACTCCGCTCGAAGAAAATCTGCGCCATCATCAGCGGCGGCAATGTCGATCAAGCGTTTCTGAAGAGCATTCTTTAGCCAAACCGATTACTCCAATACCCCACTACTTCATACTCCACTACTCCCCATGAAACTCGCCGCCTGCATCAACCATGTTCCTGACACCGCCGCCAAAATCAATGTTGCGGCCGACAGGATGAGCATCGACAAAACCGGGGTGACAAACGTCATCAATCCCTACGACGAATTTGCCGTCGAGGAATGTCTCCGGCTGAAGGAGAAAAACGGCGGAGACGTCACGGTGATTTCCCTTGGCGGCGACGCGCACAAGGAGTCGCTCCGCAAAGCGCTCGCGATGGGAGTGGACAAAGCCGTCCTCCTCAAAGACGACGGGGTTCGCGACTCGTACGGCGTTGCGCGGGGATTGGCCGATTATCTCAAAGAGATTTCTCCCGACATCGTCTTCTTCGGAAAGCAGTCTGTTGATTACGACGACGGAGCAGTCGGAGTGATGGTTGCGGAGATGCTCGGATTGCCGTCCGTCTCTGTGGTGGTGAAACTCGAAGTTGCGGGAGGAAAGGCTGTTGCGGAACGGGAAATCGAAGGAGGACGGGAAGTCGTGGAGACAACGCTTCCGGCGGTCTTCACCGCCCAGAAAGGCCTCAACGAGCCGCGCTATCCCTCTCTCAAGGGCATTATGGGCGCAAAGAGCAAGCCGATAGAAGAGCGGCCGCTGACCGCTCTTACGGCGAAAGCAGCACTTGTTCAGATGCAAAAACCGCCCGCAAAACCGGCCGGAAGAGTGATTGGAACCGACGCAACCGCGGTACCGGAGCTGGTGAGGCTGCTGCATGAAGAAGCGAAGGTAATATGAAGCTCGAATTCACCAATTCACCAATTCAC
>DOWV01000244.1:0-4131 GCA_003519375.1 Bacteroidota bacterium | reverse complement strand
ACCAATTCACCAATTCACCAATTAACCAATTAACCAATTAACCCTTCAACCAATTAACTTTTTCCATATCCGCCATGAAAATTCTGGTCTTTGCAGAGCAGAGAGAAAACAAATTCAAAAAGCCCGCATTTGAAGCCGTTCGTGCGGCACGCAATGTCGCCGACCAGCTTGGCGGTGAGGTAATCGGGCTCGTCATCGGCGGAGCAGTCCAGTCGATTGCGGCGACGCTCGGCGGATACGGAGCAACCAGGGTGTGCGTTGCGGAGGATCCCAGGCTGGCGATGTATTCTCCCACGGCGTACGCAAAAATCATCGCGGCTGTCGCGCAGGCTCAACAGGCAGATGTCGTGATGCTCCCGGCGACGTCGATGGGAAAAGACCTTGCTCCGCGCGTCGCGGTAAAACTCGATGCGGGACTTGCGGCAGATTGTATCGCATTGAAGGTTGAAGGAGGGGAGATTGTCGCCACGCGCCCTGTCTACGCCGGAAAGGCGCTGACCGACGTGAAGATGACATCTGCTTTGAAAATGTTCACGCTGCGTCCGAATGTCTTTTCCGCAGGCGAATCGGCAGACGCATCCGCGCCCGTCGAAGCGGCGTCTCTAGCTCTGGCGGATCAGGATTTCACGTGTGTGGTAAAAGAGATCAAGCAATCATCAGGGAAGCTGGACGTTGCCGAGGCCGACATCATTGTCACCGGCGGCCGCGGAATGAAAGGACCAGAGCATTTTGGCATCATTGAACAACTCGCTCAAGCACTCGGCGGCGCAGTGGGAGCTTCGCGGGCCGTGGTGGATGCCGGCTGGCGTCCGCACGAAGAGCAGGTGGGACAGACAGGGAAGACGGTGTCACCATCTCTGTACATTGCTGTTGCTGTCTCCGGTGCGATCCAGCACCTTGCGGGAATGTCATCTTCAAAGTATATTGTAGCTATCAATAAAGACAAGGATGCTCCGATCTTCCAGGCCGCGACCTATGGCATTGTGGGAGATGCGTTTGAGATCATCCCGGCGTTAACGGCGGAAGTGAAAAAACTTTTGGGCAAGAGTTGAGCGCTGCCCGGCTTGGGACGAAGGAGAAGTGCTGTGGAGAGGATTCAGGTCGATATTCTGGGGCTGTCAACGAGTCCATCGAGCGGTGGCGCATATGCGCTCATCCTCAAAGAGGTCAACGGACTCCGCCGCTTGCCGATTATCATCGGGGCATTTGAGGCCCAGTCCATCGCCCTCGAGATGGAAGGGATTAAACCTCCCCGGCCCCTTACGCACGATCTGCTGAAGAACGTGATGGATTCACTTGGCTCGACTCTCACGGATGTCTTCATCAATGAATTGAAAGACGGAACGTTCTACGCAAAACTGAACCTGGATTCGCAGGAAGTTGATTCGCGTCCGAGCGATGCGATTGCTCTCGCCGTTCGGTACGGCGCCCCCATCTTCGTGGCCGACAAGGTGATGGACGAGGCCGGATTTGTCCCCGATAACGAGGATGCAGAAAAACCCTCTGCCCCCGGCCTGACGGAATCCGACCAGGAGCCGGAACAGGCACAGGAAGCCGAGAAACCGAAAATCCGGCTTTCACGTCTCGAACAACTCCAGCAGCAGCTTGTCGAGGCCGTAGCGAAAGAGGAGTACGAGAAAGCAGCGAAGATCCGGGATGAAATTGTGAGGCTCGAAGCAAGAAACAGCTGAAGAGAAGCAGTAAAGAGTGAATAGTGAAGAGTAAACAGTTGTCTCATAGTTCCCATGCAAACGCCAGCGGCCTGAAGCTTATCGCTAACGCTACAGCTAATGGCCAGCCGCTGTTTGTAGATCGTATGTCAAACCCACCATATCCCACAAGGGAGGCTCCCCACCGTGAAAACAACCGTCCAGTTTGTACGGATCATGGTTCTCCTCACTCTCTGTTCGTTTTTGACTGTCATCTCGCTTTGGGCGGCCGCGCCCGATTCGTCCAGGGTCGACAAGCTCATCGCCCAGGGAAACGACTGCTCAGAAAAGACGTTTGAGAATCAGAAAGCGATTCAGGCCTATGAGGCGGCTCTGGCAATTGAGCCGAACAACTATGAAGCCTTGTGGCGCGTCAGCAGAGCTCTTGTCGATTTTGGCGAGCATTTGCCGGCGAGTACCGACCAGGAGAAAACGAATCAGCTCCAGACGTACGAGAAATCTCTCGAGTACGCGAACAAAGCGATTGCTGCGAACGCAAATGGCGCCATGGGCTATACCAGAAGAGCCATTGCAAACGGCCGCATTGCGTTGTTCAAAGGAGTGTGGGAGTCGCTTGACCTCGTGAAGCAGACGAAAGCGGACTGCGAGAAGGCAATCGCACTGGATCCGAACGACGCCACCGCATATTACGTGTTTGGCCGGACACATATGAAGGTGAGTGAAAAACCGAGGATTGTCCGATGGCCGCTCGGCCTGGGTTGGGCGAATCTTGACGAGTCAGTGAAGAACTATGAAAAGGCGATCGCCCTCCGTCCGGACTTCAGCATGTATCGCCTTGACTGCGCCCGTGCGTATGTCGAGCTCGATGAGTACGGAAAAGCACGCGAACACCTCACTGCCATCGCGACTCTTCCGACCAAGGATGAAGATGATGGCCAATTTCGCAAGGAAGCGCAGGATCTGCTCGAAAAGATCAAAGGCAAATAACATTCTTTTGCTCCCACCAGCGAAAAGCCCGGGTCTTTGAACAAGAACCGGGCTTTTGCTTTTCTCGGTCGATGATGGAAAACGGAGAAACTCATGAATCCGCACGGCGGCGCGGTCGCGTCGTCATGAGGATTGATCTACTCTTCTTGCTCGGTTGCGTGCAAGGGCAGTTCCGGTTGCACCGTCAATTCTCCGGATCGCCGGTACTGTCGGGAAACAAGAAGCGAGACGATCATTAAGACTCCCGCGAGGTAGAACGGATAGCCGTCGTGAATTTCGAACAATGCGCCGCCGATAAGCGGACCGACAACCATCGTGGCTGCCATGAGAGAGGTCAAAATCCCGAGCGCCTCCCCCTTTTTCAGCGGATCAGCTCTCCCCGTAACCTGGCTGGTAATGACGACACGTTGAACCGATTGGCCCGTGGCAAAGAGCGGCACCGACACAAAAAACAGAGGCAGGATATCAAGTCCGAAGAGAAAGAAACCAATGCCCAGCAGGGATGTCATGACCGGCATGAGCCGCTCTTCATCGTAGAACTTCAGCCAGACGCGGCGCAGAAGGACCGTTTGATTGAGGGCCGCGAGAATTCCGATGGACGCAAAAATCAATCCCATCGTGAATGAATCAAAGTTGTATGCGTGCTGACCGTAGAGGGCGAACACGGACTGTGTGGAGGAGATTGCGAAGGCAAAGATAATCCATGTGAGGTACAGGGGTCTGAGTTTTCTGTCCGATGCAGCGCGCGCGAGAGGCGCGAGGGGATTGAACGAAATTCGCGACTTCGGATCACGCCGGCGGTGGGTTTCGGGAAGAAAGAAGTATGTCAACACGACATTCACGGCAGCCAGAATGCCGGCGCACCAGAAGGGGAATGCGTGCGAAACGGTGCTGAGGAGTCCGCCGAGGAGCGGTCCGACCATCAAACCGACGCCAAATGTTGCGCCGATTAATCCGATGTTCGATGCACGCTCACGTTCATCCCTCGCGAGATCGACCAGGCATCCCTGCGCCACGGTGAAGTTGCCTGCGGCAAGGCCGTCAATGATCCGGCCCAGGAACAGGAGCGGGATACTGTTTGCGCCTGCAAAAACGAACCAACCCGTTGCAGTACTCGCGATGCTCGCGATAAGCACCGGTCGGCGTCCGACCTTATCTGACAAAGCACCAAGAAACGGACTGCTGAGGAACGCAAAGAACGCGAACGATGAAAAAAGCAGAGTAATGACAAACGGCGATGCGCCGAATGACCCGACGTAGAACGGCAGAATGGGTATGACAAGTCCCACTCCGAGAACATCGACGAATACTGTGAGAAGAACTACGATTTTCTCTCGCTGCATAGAGGTGTCACAAAGAGAAGGACGGGAAAAATCCCGGCGGCGTGTCTGATTTCCATCGTTCGATTTAACTGCTTGATCACAATGGATTCATTGGTACATTGATTCAATGACCGAACGATCCAAACCTCGAA
>DOWV01000073.1:248-5807 GCA_003519375.1 Bacteroidota bacterium | reverse complement strand
TCTTTGAATTCAAGAACGTCGTGGCCCTCCTCGTCCGGATGGGCGTACAATTCACTCACACGGGCCTGGAATCCCTCCGGATCTTTCAATTGGCCGACCACGTACGTGAGCAGCCGGCTGTCATCCCCACTGTCTTTGATCTCTTCAGGGATCCGCCACAGCTCCAGGAACTTCTCATTGTAACTGGAAACCTGCCCGTTCCTATCCACCACGAGAATTCCGTCGGCCGTCGATTCGAGCGTGCCGGTGAGCAGCGAGAGTGTATGCCGCAGATCCATCTCCGCCTGCCTGCGCGCAGTAATGTCCGTCGATACGCCTATCAACGCAACCGGGGTCCCCGCCTCATCGCGAATGATATTGGTGGAAAGATGGATTGGGAACTCCGTGCCGTCCTTCCTGCGGTTGATCAATTCCCCCTCCCAACCGCCCTGGATTGTTGCCGGAAGGATCTGGCGGGTCAAGCCGGGAGAGTTTTTGGCTGAACGCACAATTCCGATATGTCGACCGATGAGCTCGTTCTCCCGGAAGCCGTAGGTTTTAGTAAAGGCCTCATTAACGAAGAGAACCTGATCCTGCATATCCGTAATGCTGACACACTCGTTGATACTTCGGAGTGCATAGGCGAGACGCTGACGTACCTCCTCCTCCAGCTTCCTGCTTGTGACGTCGCGCGCTTGCAGGCGCACGGTCTTGCGAGTGCTGTCCGGACCCGGTATCGCGCTGAAGTGACCCGAGAACCACCTCCTGCCTCCGACAACATCGAGGGGATACTCGATCGACTCCGGATGTCCCGTCTTCAGAACATTCCGGATGAGATTGAGAAACGCCCGGCCTGGTCCCTCACCCAAAACTTCCCGAATCTTTTTGCCGAGGAGTTGTTCCCTGGGAAGTGCGAGAAGGCTCTCATCATCCGTCCATATGTTGAGATACACTCCATCCTCATCAAACTCGAAAACAATTTCATCTGTCGAGCGAATCAGCGAGCGAAGGCGGACCTCACTGTTTCTGAGTTCATCCTCCGCCCGGCGGCGATCGGTAATATCCCTGGAATTGACCACAACCCCCCGCACCGATTGGTCTGAGAGGAGGTTTTTTGCAGTCACTTCGAGAAGCCTCCACGAGCCGTCCCCCCGGAGAAATCGGCATTCAAAATCAACCGTGAAATTCGGGATCTGCGTCCCTTCGCTGAGCAGCTTCCGGATGCCTTCAGTTTCTTCAGGATGCAGGAACTCGAAGATGTTCTTACCGACCAGATCCGCTTCAGAATGTCCCAGGAACCGCATCACAGAGGGACTTTCGTAAAGCACCGTGCCATACTTGTCCAGGATCGTGATGAAATCGGTCGCGTTCTCGATGAGCGTTTGGTAGAACTCTGTTTTCGGTGATTGATCGGACGTGTTCAAAGCTCCTGCGGAACGCTGGAATGGGCTCAGAGCCCTCGACCTCATTGAAAGGATCCAGTCGATCGTTCTACTCCATATGCGGGCGATGTGATTCATGTTCGATGTGAAATAACCACGGCCTTCGAGCACGGCGCGGTGGTCTTGGGAGGAGATGTCTTGGAAATGTTTCGAAGAAGGTACAGAACTGAGGGGCCAAAATCAACGCAACGGGCGNNGNTGCTTCGACTCNNATATCGGAGCGATGTCCTTGCCAATACTACCGATTTCAGAGTCCGCTCTGATTGGACTCTCACTCCGTCAACATGTGAAGCTGCCAGAGTTCTCTGTCGCTCGTGTGGAGAAACGGCAAGAGTGCGAGCTTCCCTGTCTGACCAATGTTCTTAGCCAGCGTGCGTAATTCCTCAAATTTCTCTCTCGCAGTCAGATCCGGTGGGAGCGCGAATCCAGCTTGCCTCATGAGAAGAATCCCCTTTGCTTCAATTGACAACTCGACGTGAACCCGCAAATAGCAGATCATGTCGACGACGACTTCGGGGACGAACTTGGTTTGAAGTGACTGGAGATAGATCCCCACCGGTGACCCCATCAAATTGCCGGACATCAGCATTTCGAGCAGTTCCTGGTCCGAATCAAATCCCACACGCAACCATTGGCGCAGCGAGTTCTCGCTCTGCTGAAAAACAGCGATCATCACTGCTGGCAAGAGAGCGATGATCAGAACCGTCGAGACAACGGGGCCGAAGAAGAAGTGATTGTAGAATGAATGAAGACACACCGCAATGACGAAACCGCGAAAGAACGCGGCAAGTTTTCCCGACGATGAGCGGTCAGAAACATTCTTGAAGATGATTCCAAAGATCGCTGTCGCACCGCCATGCATGATCGCAGGGCCGAACCCGCGGATGATCCAGATCAGCAGATTCGAATCCTGCAGCGATTTGACATAATAAGCGTTCTCGACGAGGGCAAATCCTGCTCCAATGGCAAACCCAAAAATGGCCGCATCAACCATAAACCCGATGCGCCCCTTTCGGATGAGATAGATCAGATAGAACGACTTCACCAGCTCTTCGACAATCGGAGCGCCATATCGCCGGTGCACCGATCCATCCACTCCGGTGACCTGAAGGATCCACGAATTGAGGAGAAAGCTGGCCGCCGCTCCCAAACATCCAACCAGGATCGCCATCGCGATTGCCCGGAACCGGACGAGCTTATAGCTGTCCAGTACCACCAGGGATCCCAGAAACACGAACACCGGAAGGATGCTGACAGCCAGGCTGACATATGGAATAAGAGCGAGGGGCATCAAGAGGGATCGTCGCTACAGGATCTTGAGAGAAATCATAACCTCATTCGAAAGCCGCTGGTTTTGGCGGGCGGCGACAGCATATCCCAGCGAGAGAGTCGATTCAAGCGATGAGAATATCACAAGCCGGAAATCGATCTGAGCCCCTGCGTTTCCTACAACCTGTCGCTCGGACGATCGATCGAAGTTGGTGCCAATCGCCGACGTGAACAAACCGACACGCGCCCAGTTGCAGTAGAAACTTGGTATACCAAATCGGCGGAACCGGATCGGCGGCAGATCCCATTCCAGCATACCTTTCGCAAACAGCACTCCCCCAATGTTGTCGATCTCCACACCAGGAAAGCTGTACTCCTCTCTGTAGCGCTTGATCTCTTTGTGATCGACCCAGTTGTTGCCGAATCCCCCGAAGTAGAAACTTGAGAACGGATTTTGCCGGTCACCGAATGAATACCCCGCCGAAGCCCGGAGCCAGAGAGATGAATGATTGATCGGAAGCAGAGTTCCGTACGCTGCATTGGTGTGCACGCGCGGAAACAGTTTCCCATTGACGAGATTTGTGTGGGAGACAAGTTGCCAGACGACTCCCCGTTCGTCATCGACCGCACCGAGAGATTTCATGAGATACTGATAGTTGATGCGGGCGTTAAGGGAAAGAAACTTGGAGTACGATGTCGGAATATTTTGGAACTCGGGCAGCCGCTCCAATCCCCAGTATCCTCCCAACATCACCCTGTATTCCATCGTCTCAGGCTCGTCGAAGAGAAGAAAATCCCTGTTCTCCAGCGTCAGCAAGTACCCTTTCCGGCTCGTCTTCGTGGGCCCGAAGAGATCGTAGAAATCGGAGGCGTTGTAAGCCCCGCCGATTCTCCATTGCCAGAACCTGTAGTTGAAAGCGGCATGCACGCGTTCTTCCTGCGGAAGTATCTGGTTTGGTGTGTACGCGACGGTCAGATCCCCGCGGGTCAACGTTGTGGGATCTGCAAAATTGAATCTCACGCCGTACGCGGGGAAGACTTTGTACCCCTCGGCAACCGGGTAGAGCGACGCCAACCGCAAATTGCCTGCGGGAGAGTATGTGCCCTTGTAAGTGGTGAGCGAGTCGATATTGATCTGCCGGAGGGCTTTCGGGTCGACTTGCCAGGTTTGGAGGACCGGATACCGATTGATGACCATCGTCCCAAGAAAGCGGATCGCGCCACGGTCATGGAAATCCACAATCTTGTTGGCAATCATCACAGGCTCAAAGCCCCTCCCCGTGAAATGAAACGAGACAAGCGAGTCGTTTGACACCGGGACAGGGCGGAAAAATCCTGATTCGGCATTCGTGAGCGGACTCATGTCGTTTTTGTCAAAATCATACCTCATAATATTAGAGACACCAGTGTAATACGAATTACCGAAAAGAAATTTCCCATCCTGAGAAAAAACGAAGTTCGCCGGTGAATATTCCTTGAAGTCGAACAAGACCTGATAGGATCCATCCCCCTTCCTGAGTTTTTCCGTGTCGAACGTAATGAGGAGCAATGTCCCGTCTGTGAGTGCAAGAGCGCCAGTCAGCATCGTACCGTCGGGCGAGATATCGATGTCATACAGGTCCTTGGGATAGTCGAACAAGCAAACCTGATTTGCTTCGACGTACGGAGAGGGGATTCTCACGATCGACGAGTATCCGTTGAGATGCCGGACGCCCCAGAGTGATTTATCCTTCTGGTTGAATGCCAGATCCCCAACCCGCTCTTTTCTGAGGAGCATCCTCGACCGGCCGGTCGTCACGTCGAGAGCATAGATACTTCGTTCATGGTTGTTGTCTGTCGTGTAGAACAGAGTCCGTGAGGCTGGATCATAGGCAAGCGACGTGACGTAGAAGAGAGCCGCGCCGCGAATGTCCTGGAGCTTCCTAAGCGCCCCGGAGTTTACATCGATCGCGGCGAGATGTGCCGTCTGCCCGGGGTAGTTGATGGCGACATAGAGCGCGCCCGCCGATGAGTCATAGAAAGCACGAGATACCGATCCCAGGCCTTCATGGGAAATCGGACGGAATTTGGTCACGGGATTCACTCTGACCGAATCGAGGTTCCCCTTCTGCCACGCGTGTTCCCATTCGATCCATCGGGACCACTCATCATCAAGCGAGGCTTTGTACAACCGTTCAAATTCGGGGGAGAAGTTGCTTTTGCTCTCCTTCGACTGTCTGAACCATTCGATCAACTTGTCCGGACCGTATTGAAGAGCAAGGTAACTGACGAAGCGTGTGCCGTAGAGATACGAATTCGCTCCCACCTGAAAGTCGACTTTCGTCCCTTCTGACTCGAGACCGACGACGTCGTAGAACAAGGCACTGTCGCGCACCATCGTGCGAAAGACCATTTCGTCATATGAGCCCTGTGCCCTGCCCAAACCCCCACCCATCCACGTTTCCAGGAATACAGCAATGCCTTCGATGAACCAACGCGGAGAATTCCACCTCGGGCTGGTCAGATACGCGTAGAGCATCGACGGCGGAGCCTCGGCAATCGGCCCGGGTTTGCCACAAAACATACTCCGAAAGAACCTGTCACTCGGTGATGGCTTGTCCATCGTGGCAATATGAGCAAGTTCATGATTCATCATCATGGTCATCCGTTCGAGCGGGGGCATCGTCTCGTACGAATAGTTGAACGGTGCAATCCCGATGCCGAGAAGATTGAAGGGGACCGTGTTTGCACCACCCGAGCCGTAGTCGCCGAAGTCCTGGAGGATCAGCGTGATCAGATCTTCCTCGGCGAGAAACGGGTTGAGCACGAGCGCGGTGAACGTGCGCGGGTCGAGCTGCCCGAGAATCGCGCGGCACAGCGTCGTCTTGCC
>DOWV01000073.1:0-207 GCA_003519375.1 Bacteroidota bacterium | reverse complement strand
GGAGTGTAATCGAACAACTTTTTGTGGAAGGCCAGAGAGTTCTGGAAACTTGCCGCAAGATGCGGGACGATGAATGCGTGGGCTTGTGTATACGTGATAAGCCTGAGGTCCCTGGTTTCCAGAGAGTAGAATTGTGCGTGGAGGACAAAAGGCAACATCAGGAGAACGGGGAGTGCGACGATCGACCTGAGTTTCATGGGCGAGATT
>DOWV01000266.1 GCA_003519375.1 Bacteroidota bacterium | reverse complement strand
TTTTTGTATTATCATCCTTTTTAAAGCAAAAACAATTTCCTATCATCTCTCCATTTAAATGCAGAAAAAGCTTGATGCGAAAGTAGTTACAATGCTTGACAAGAAGACACGGCAACTTCTTAAATATATCGAGACAGTCCGTGGTTGCCGTTTTATACAGACTGTATAATCATTGTTAGCCGGATGCCGCAAAATAGTATGCCGATCTTTAGTTTCTTGCTGACGCATAAGCCAAGATTCATTTCGGAGGGCCAACAGACGACGCTATGTACGACCTGCACAGTCTTGGATGGAACAGCTTCCAACAACTCTGTTTGACGATCACCCGAGAGGTGCTCGGGCAGACAGTTGAATCCTTTCTGGACTCAAACGATGGCGGCCGAGACGGCGCGTTCGTCGGCCAGTGGAATCCGACAGGGCATGAAGACTTATCCGGTCGGTTTGTCATCCAGTGCAAATTTACGAGCAGGATTAATCATGTTCTTCGCCCCTCAGATCTCTCCGATGAAGTCACCAAAGTCAGAAAGCTCGTCGAGCAGCGCCTTTGTGACTCTTACGTGCTGATGACGAACGCCGGACTGTCCGGCAGTCATGCCGAAGAGATCGAAGCACTTTTGAGGGGCGTCGGGGCGAAACACTTCGTGCTCTTCGGCTCGACATGGATTGGCCAACAGATTCGCGAAAACAAGCGCCTTCGGATGCTCGTCCCGCGCCTGTATGGGCTGGGGGATCTGAGTCAGATCCTCGACGAGCGCGCTTATGCTCAGGCGCGCGCGATTCTGGAGTCGCTCCGGGAAGACCTTGCAAAGATTGTCGTTACCAACTCGTACCGCAAGGCGGCAGCGGCGCTCGACAAGAACGGCTTCGTGCTATTGATCGGGGAACCAGCAGCTGGCAAGACAACCATTGCGTCCATGCTGGCAATGGCCGCTGTCGACCAATGGAATGCGTCCATACTCAAACTCGACGATCCCGGCAAAGTCGTGGAGCACTGGAACCCGGAAGAACCGTCACAATTTTTCTGGCTCGACGACGCGTTTGGCGTCGCCCAATACGAAGCATTTCTAGTCCACGGCTGGAATCACATTCTTCCCCAGATCAAGACCATGCTCCGCAAGGGTGCCAAGATTGTGATGACATCTCGTGACTACATCTACAACAGGGCACGGAAAGACCTGAAAGAAGGTGCCTTTCCGCTTCTCAAGGAGAGCCAAGTCGTGATCGACGTTCACGATCTGTCAGGCGACGAGAAACGGCAGATCCTTTACAACCATCTCAAGTTGGGCAAGCAGCCCCGCGCGTTCCGAAGCCGGGTCAAGTCGCACCTGGAGGCCGTTGCGGCTCATGCGCGCTTCATTCCTGAGATAGCCCGGCGCCTAGCCGATCCTTTGTTTACGGAAGGACTACACCTCGACGCGTATGATCTCGATCAGTTTATAGAGAAGCGGGAGCGCTTCCTTCAAGAGGTTCTTCAGGGGCTCGACGGCCACAGCAAGGCTGCACTTGCGCTGATCTACATGCGCAACGACTGGTTGGAGAGTCCGATAGCTCTTCAGAAGTCGGAGGAACAGGCGCTTGAGCGGCTCGGGAGCAATCTTGGCGGGAGTGTCACCGCCCTTGAGGCACTCAACGGTAGCCTCGTGGTGTATTCGCACACCGGGGGCGACTCAATCTGGCGCTTCAAGCACCCGACCATTGGCGATGCATATGCGGCAATTCTAGCCCAGAGCCCGGAGCTGCTGGGCATCTTTGTCCAAGGCAGCGCACCGGACAAACTGATCGAACAAGTCACCTGTGGAGATGTCGGCATCGAGAAAGCTGTCATCATTCCGAAAGCGTTGTTTCCGCTAATGCTCGTCAGGCTACGCGAATTCTCGACGAGCAAGAAGTACAAGTCCAAGTGGTTATCGGCCTGGGATGCTAAGTCGGCGCTGCAAAGATTCCTGGCCCGTCGTTGCTCAAAGGAATTTCTTACGCTATATCTCGAAAAAAATCCGGATCTACTGGACGAGGTGTCCGAACCTGGCCTCTACCTCAGCGCCGTTTCGGAAGTTGATCTCGCAGTGCGCTTGCACGAATTCGGACTCCTGGCAGAAGACAAGAGGAAGGAATTTTTGGCAACCGTCAGCGAATACGCCGTTCGAGGCGACGACCTATACGCATTGGATGACATCGATATCCGGCGCATGTTTGAGGATCACGAATTCGAAGAATTGCTGCAGAACGTCCGTACACAACTTCTGCCCGATCTCGCTGATGTGAGGCGAAACTGGCAGCTCAACCGCGGGTCGAGCGAACCGCCAGACGAGCACATGCAACCGCTCCTTGAGTTGTTCGAAACTCTGAAAAAGCATTTAGGCGACGACGCGCGCGCCGCGGAGATCATTGAACGAGAGACCGACCGTGCGAACGAATGGATCGCCGAAAATACGCCTGAAGAACCGGACAGGAAACCGCGAACCCTGGGGAAAGTCGAAACACCCGACAAGCCGTCCGGTACCCGGAGCATTTTCGACGACGTCGATGCCTGAGAAGAGGAGAAAGAAGAGGAGAAGGGTCACCCATTAGAAGGCTTTTGTCAAGCGAAAATAATTTTCCACAGCAAAAAATCGCAGATTTTTTGCATTATCGAACGAAATAATTCTATTGTCTAATAAGCATTCATCCCATTGACCGCACCCGTATTTTCAGCATTTTAGTTACGGATTATAAATCCGCACCAGTCACCCATCCGGATCAAGGCT
>DOWV01000032.1:27115-31276 GCA_003519375.1 Bacteroidota bacterium | reverse complement strand
CTGTATGGTAATCCGGCTCTCACACGAGTCGATCGGCAGGTTGACTTTAGCTGGTGGGAGGATTCTCCCGCGCGCGGCGTGCGCGCAGATAGTTTCAGCGTGCGGTGGGGCGGTATGATTGTACCGCTTGTGTCCGGTCGCTATGTCCTTGGCGCGCGCACATTCGGCGGTTCACGCCTCCGGCTCAGCGACTCGATTCTGTTCGACGCTTCCGATCGCCATTCCGTCATGACGCAGTGGAAATATGTTGATCTTCTTGCCGGCAAAGACTATCGGGTGCAGCTTGAGTACTGGGACCGGCGTGCAGATGCGAACGCTCAGCTCATCTGGTCCAAACCAAAGCCGAACATGTTCGAAGAGGCGCTTGGCGCGGCAAGAAAGGCCGATGTCGTTGTTTTAATGATGGGGCTCTCGCCTCGCCTCGAAGGCGAAGAGATGCCGGTCGATGTCCCCGGTTTCAAGGGCGGTGATCGCGTAGAAATCGGGCTTCCCCGGGAGCAGGAAGAGCTTCTGAAAGCAGTAGTTGCGACCGGAAAACCTGTGGTGCTTGTACTGTTGAACGGAAGCGCTGTTGCGGTCAACTGGGCCGCCGAGAACGTCCCGGCGATTATCGAACTGTGGTATCCGGGTCAGGCGGCGGGACTTGCCCTCGCCGATGTGTTGTTTGGAAATGTCAGTCCGGCCGGGCGGCTTCCTGTCACCTTCTACAAATCTACCGATCAACTGCCGCCGTTCAGCAACTACAACATGGAAGGAAGAACGTATCGCTACTTCAAAGGGGATCCGCTCTTTCCGTTTGGTCATGGTCTGAGCTATACACGATTTGAATACACCAATCTCAGGACTCCGGCATCGGTGCGCGCGGGTGAGACGATCTCCATCTCCGTCGACGTGAAAAACAACGGTGCAAGGAAAGGCGAAGAGGTTGTTCAACTCTACGTTACCGAAGTTGGTGCATCTGTTCCGGTGCCTGTTCGTTCCTTGCAGGGATTTCGCCGGATCTCATTGAAGCCCGGGGAGAAAAGATCGGTCACATTCGTTCTGGAACCCCGTCAGGTTTCCATCGTCAGCGCGCAAGCGAAAAGGATCGTCGAGCCGGGCACCATAGAGATTTCCGTGGGTGGCAAGCAGCCGGGGTTCAAGGGAGTAGCAGATACTCACACATCCGGTGTGGTGAGCGGCCGGCTCGCCATCACCGGTCCGCAAATCGAGATTGACGAACGAGTGAAACAATAACCGGAGAAGGGGATCTCTGTATGCATGCAATGATGAACACTTGGACGACGTTCACTGAAATACCGTGGAAGGACATCCTTAACGCGATCCTGACCTTCCTGTATTCGTTGGCTCATTACGTAGGCCAGCTCGTCGTGTATCTTTTGGGTCGCATTCTGCCAACGGCGAGAGTGCCCTTGGACCTCGTCGATCCCATCGGCTATCTCGCCATTCTCACCGCATTCCTGGTTCTTGTTCAGGTTGCCAAAAAGGTCGCGTGGATTGTTGTCACCCTGGGGTGGGTTTTGATCGCGATCAGGATTTTTCTGGGCGTTGCGGGGTTCTAGGTTTCTCCTGCAAGTGGAGGTTTCCTTCATCAGCGATTATTCTGCGATGAAGGAAACCTCCGCGCTGTATCACGCACTCTCCGCTTTTGCCGCTTGTTTCCCCTTCATGCCAAATACCAACGCCAGCACCACTCCTGCAATCATGTATTCAATCACACCATAGATAAACCATTGCAGGGCGAGCGAATAGGGAATTGCGATCATTGCATACGTTCCGTACGCAAATCCTATGCTCATCCACACGCCAATATAGAATCCATAGCGCAACCCCTCTGCTAATCCCTTATTCTCATATCCTTTCGAAAAGATGAACGCGAAAAGGAACGAGCCAATGAAGGTCACTATCCACATGATCCACATCTTGGACTGCATATCGGACCGCCAGAGAGACGCGAGGGATGTGTAGGTCGACGCCAGCAAAACCCCATGGATCAGGAAATCGAGGACTTCGAGCGTGATAAACACTGCCACGCCTCCGAGCAATACTTTTTTGTTCATACGGTGCTCCTTTCATGAACATTGACAACTATTGTGATTTATCCGCGCGCCCTCCGCCACAAAGAACCGCCACTCTAACCAGGGAAGACGTGAGCCGATCTCCGGTTCAACATCAAGCCTGGTGATGTTCTCAGGCCGGGTTACTCTGGCACTGCCGCAACGGGTGCAAGGGCGATTTCCCGGTTGTAGATCCAGCTGAACTTTTCGGCCCCGGAAAACTTTACCCTCTCTGCAAGTCTCTGATAGCGCTCCGCCAAGCCGCAGAGATATTCTTGGCCCTTCGCAGCCGCATCAGTCAATCCGCCCAGCCCTGCGACCTTCCACTCCGCGACCAAATCCTCAATGATATCAGCATAATCGTGTGCTGTATAAACACCCGCTTTTTGAGCGACTCGCGAGAATTTTGTATAGAGATTCGTGTCCTTCTCATTGTCCATCAACACCGCCGGCATGGTGATCTTTGCTTTCATCATCTTCGCGAATGCGACCACGGCGCCGGAGGGATCGATCTCAAATACTCTCGACATAAAAAGCTTGTAAGCCTTCTCGTGCCGCGCTTCGTCTCCCGCAATCATGCCGCAGATCTTATGCAGCCGGTCCTCACCAGATTGCTTTGCGAGCACGCCTACATTCCGATGGGAGATCTTTGTCGCCCTCTCCTGGAATGACGTGTACACAAAACCGAGATACGGATCGTCTCCGGTCTGAGGATCGAATCCGTTATTGATGAGATGGTGAATGGTTGTTTCGATGGAACGCATGTCGACGCGTCCTGAAAGATACAAATACTTGTTCAGGAGGTCTCCGTGCCGGTTCTCCTCGGCGGTCCATCCGCGGCTCCATCGCGCCCACGGAACTTCACTCGAACCCGTTGGATCGCCCAGCCCCTGAAGCCGGTTGAGCCATGTTTGGTACGTCGGCAGCGCCTCTTCGGTGATCATGTCACCGACAAGAACCACGAGCACTTCGTCTGTCAGATCCTTCGTTCGAGTTCGGAAGTCCCCCACCTGTTCACGCCAGTCATCGCGGGTTAGGTCGGGCAGGAAGTCCGTCGGCTGCCAGCTCTCTTCAACCGGCTTGAGAAGCGAGCTCAGATGCCTGTCGACAAACGACTCCATGCTCTTGATCACCTCAAGCTGGTGCGAGGTTACAAGTATTCCGTTCTGTTCATTCTTCATGCGTTCTTCTTTCTCTGAACCGGCAACTGCCCGCGGCCTGCGGGTCAGTATGGTGCGTGCATTTTCTCCACATCCGATGGAGAAAATTTTACCAGCTTCACTACTCTCGCACTGCTTCGCTGCAATGACGGCACGACCATCAGCGCCTCCTTTGCGTTCGCCGCTTCGAGGATCACCCACCCGGTGTGATCGCCATCCATGCAGCCCCAGTCGAAATGCGTAATGTACCCTGCAGCGTGCACCTCTTTCAGCGCGTGAGCGCAGTCCGCCGCCGTGTGCGGCGAAATGACAAGGAACCTGTCCATCGTTACCTCCAGACCATGATGAGAAATCCGGTTTTCTTTCCGTGCACCAATCGCCGGCGCCGGGGGATCAATCGACGACCGAGAATATCTCGCGGTGTCCGGACTCCACGAGCGGCGTGAACCGCTGATACCAGTCGGAAAAATCCTTCGTCCCCATCGTTTCGCTCTGTGATTTCTCCAGAGCGGTAAGGCTCTCATACGTCGTTTCCATGACAAGTGTGTAGTAAGGTCCGGTGAGGTCGGTGAGATATCGGGTGGGATGGCTGCCGTGTTGCTTCATGAGTGCCTCACTTTCTTTAATGAGGGCTTTCGCCTCACGGGCTTTTCCGAACTTCAATTGGAAGATGTTGCGGACGAGGATCATGGGAGATCTCCTTTACGGAGCGTGAAAGGATGAGTGAGTTGAACAGCCTCCCTTGTATCACTGATGACTTCTCTCACAAGTTGAACGGAGCATGCGAACTTCCGCTAAGCCATCAGCGACGATTCTCAATAATGGCAATATTCCAGGTCAGAGTCAATATTGGCGATTTGGTGACATTTTGAAGGATTCTTCAAGAAACCGTGCCTGTCCTGGCTTAAGAAACGGAGCGTTGGGACATCCGATCGTCCGTGAGC
>DOWV01000032.1:9151-26979 GCA_003519375.1 Bacteroidota bacterium | reverse complement strand
AGAAGTGAGAATTTTCGCGTACGATATCGTGCACGGCAGCTCTGATCTTTCAACACTCGAAAGAAATCCAGCTTAACGACCGGCAGCGGTGTGTGTTCCATGCACCGTCAAGTTATTTTGTTCCTTTGGAATTTTACCTACCTTGGAGAGCATTCAATACCTGCCGGAACCGACGATCATGAACTCTCGCCTCAGCGAATTCACACTCCTAGCTCTTCTCGAGAACAGCGCGCAACGATATGCAAAACAGCCTGCGGTATCTTTCTCAGACGGCACTCCTATTACGTACGAGGAGTTCCAGCTTGAAGTCGCGCGCCTCGAACAGTTTCTGAAAGACCAAGCAGTTGCCCACGGCGATCGCGTCGCCATACTCGCCGAAGGGTCCCCACATTGGGGAATTGCCTATTTCGCTATTGCATCCATGGGCGCAGTGGTGGTGCCCATACTGCCGGAGTTCCACACATCTGAAATCCATCACATTCTGCGTCAATCCGACTGCAAAGTCGTTTTCGTCTCCGAGCGGTACTACCACAAGATTGAAGATCTCGATCTCATGGAATTTCAGTCAGTTATTCTCCTGAACGATTTTTCTATCATCAATCCTTCTACGTCGAAGGCAACGCTGCGGCAGCTGGTGGCGGAGGGAAGCAAGGAACTGCGCAAGATAAAGAATCTCGCATTGCGATGGGCCGGCCGGGCACGAACAACGGTACGCGAAGACGACCTGGCCAGCATCATTTACACATCCGGCACAGCAGGACATTCCAAGGGCGTAATGCTCACACACAAGAACATCGTGTGGAATGCAGAGGCGTCGTCCCGTCTCCCGAACATCGATGAGCATGACCGGTTTCTGTCGATCCTCCCCCTGGCGCACGTTTATGAGTGCACGCTCGGTCTTGTCCTGCCGATCCTGTGCGGGGCAGCAGTGTACTACGTCACCAAACCTCCTACTGCGGCGGTGCTGCTGCCGGCTCTCGAAAGCGTCAAGCCGACGGCTATGTTAACCGTGCCGCTTATCATTGAGAAAATGTACAAATCGCGCATTCTCCCGGAGATTAAGAAACGCAAGCTGGTACGAATGGCCTACGCGTTTCCGCCGATTCGAAAACGGATCAACCGAATGGCGGGAAGGAAGCTCATGGCGACATTTGGCGGTGCTATCCGCTTTTTCGGCATTGGGGGCACGTCGCTTGCACCCGACGTGGAGAAATTTCTCCGTGAAGCAAAATTCCCCTACGCCATCGGCTACGGCCTTACCGAGACGTCCCCTCTCATCGCCGGATCAAGCGCCGCTGCCACCCGCTATCGTTCCACGGGTCCGGTGCTCCCGGGCGTTGAGGTTCGGATTGAAGATCCCGATCCAAAAAGTGGAATAGGAGAGATCGTCGTTCAGAGCCCGGGACTCATGTCTGGTTACTACCGGGATCCTGAGCGCACAGCGGAGGTCGTTACACCCGGCGGATGGTTCCACACGGGCGATCTGGGGATGTTCGACAAGGATAGATTTCTCTATATCTGCGGCCGGAAGAAGAACGTGATTCTCGGCCCAAGCGGCGAGAACATCTATCCTGAGGTGATTGAATCGATCATTAATCGATCGGACGTAGTCCTGGAATCGCTCGTACTGCACGATCAGGGCCAGCTCGTGGCCCGCATTTTCCTCGACTACGAAAGACTTGATGCGGAATTTGCCGAAGCAAGCCTGACGGAAACTCAGGCCAAGGAGCGCATTCAGGAGTTATTGGAGTCGATCCGCCGACAAACAAATGAACAGGTTTCTTCTTTTTCCCGCCTTGCCCGCGCCATCGAGCAACGGGAACCGTTTGAGAAAACAGCAACACAGAAGATCAAACGTCATCTCTACGCAACGGAGCGGGCGTAACCATCCACGCTTTGTCGCCAATAACACAGAGCCATTCAATTTCCGCGCCGCGTCACAGCTCTGCCCCGAGCGTAAAGCTCACCACCAGGTTCCTCGGTAATCCCGGCTCGATATACATCGGTTTCCCCTGGGCATTCAGGTCCGGATTGATCCAGGCGGAGCCGACGTATTTTGTGTTGAGGACATTTTGCACAGCAAGGAAGCCGGAAACGGTGAACGGACCTTTTCCCAGATGGAGCTGATCAAGCCCGATCATGGCGTTCATCGAGAGCCATGAGGGCACCTCCACAAGATTGGGATCGTCCACAAAATATGCCCCTGTACCTTGCGCGCTGATGCGCGCATAGAATCCTTTCGCTGAGGGTGAAGCAAACTTCAGCGCCGCGCTGTAGAATGCACCCGGTATGCCGGCAACCTCGTTGTCTTTGTAATCTGCAAAGATCTTCGCTTTATTTTCGTTGTAGTACACAGAATCGACTTTGTATTCCAGGTACTTGTTGTCCGAAACCGTTAATGCTCCCTCGAGAGAGAGACCGTTCACCAATTGCACCTTTGCCCCGAATTCTGCTCCCATGCGGCGGGTCTTTCCCGCGGTGAAGTAGAACCTGCCATTTCGGTACGGAACTATGTCATTCGAAACCTCCAGCCAATAAAGTGCAACATCGTACACGACAGTTCCTCCCCACGCTCCCGCGCCCAGCTGCATCAGTTGCTTTGTCCCGACTTCGATCGTTGTTGATGTGATCGGATCGAGCAGGAGATTCAATGCATGGATTGTATCCGGCGGCACGGGATCTGTTTCGTTTCCAGCCGGCACCTCGATACCTCCGCCGATGTTCGCATAGAAGCTCCGTGTCGATGTCGGGCGGTACGTGACACCCGCTTTGGGAGTGAAATGCCTGAATGACCGTGCGTCGTTCAGCCACGGCTTAACGAAACTCCGGCCATAGTACGTAATATCGTCATACCGTCCGCCGACGAGAACACTCCAGCGTTCCCCCACCATGACCTCATCTTGTACAAAAAGGCCGAAGTTGTTCGCCCCTTCCCGCTTGTTCTCGGTCAGCGTTGAACCCCTTCCGCCGTTCGCCGTCAGCGCATAAAAGAGAATCGCCCCATCCTGATATGCTTCATCCATTCCAACCAGGAGTATGTTGTTCACTTCCGGGTTCAGTGATGATTTGTTCTGGTAGGTAAAATTTCCGCCGAGATGGTATCTCGTGAAATCGCGAAATGTGTTGCGTTCAGACCGCTGCAGGTATTTCGGATTCATGAACGCCGAAGCGGAGAACGTATGTGCATCACCAATGCCATGTGAAAATGTCACACCGATGCGGCCAAGACGATTGAACCGGCGCTCATCGCGTTTGATGTAGAGAGAATCAGCTTGTTGCTCGTTGACGTCATACTGACTTTGCGTCAGCGGTCCCGGGATCCGAAAGAGGTTGCTCGCGCCGCTCAGGTACACTCCCAGCGTCGTCTCCTGACCAATTTGCGAGAGGAGAGCCATGTTCAGAAGTGTGATCGAGCTGCGCGAGTGCCATCGCCATCCGTCCGCGTTTGTATTACTCAGCGATACTGCCAGCTTTCCTGTACCGACATGGGCTCCAGCCTGCAGCATTTCTTTGTGGAATCCATAGCTCCCGAAGGCAGATGAATACCGGGCGAATGGATTTTCGAAGTTCGTATTGGACCTGATATTGACCACGCCGCCTGCCGCGTTCCCCCAGAGCGAGGACGCGTTGGAACGGACGATTTCGATCGATCCCGCCCCGGCGAGATCCACAAGATCAAACGCCGTCCGGCCGTCGGGTTCGGTCTCCGGAAATCCATCGGAGAGAAGACGAATTCCCCGCGATGTGCCCGAGTTTGAGCGCTCACCGGCTCCACGCGCGCCAAAACCACGAATGGTGATGCGAACATCCTGGTTTCCGAAACGGGAAAGCACGAGCACACCCGGCACGCCGGCCAACGCTTCATCAAGCCCGTAGCCTTTGGTCAGTGCAAGGCTGCTTTTCGGCAGCACGGTGAGAGCCAGCGGCACTTCAAGCCATGGCTCTGAAATCCGTGTTCCAATGGTCGTCACAACCGGAAGTCGATACTTGATGCTGTCGGAAATGGTTTGTGAGAATAGGTGTGGAGGCAGAGCAAGAGCGCCCAGCAGCAACAGCGCAACGTGTGGCTTACACTGAATAGCCATGATACATCTGCTCATCATAGGATAGGTGATCATCCCGGCCGTGGAATAGCCGTTCCAATGAGGTGTTATTGTAATTGTTGTGCGGCCTCTCAACCAGTCGGCCCCCAGAGCGAGCGGGATAAACAGTACAGAGCCCCCATTTCTTTTCTGAAAAGAAATGGGGAACCCAGCGTTAGCGGTAAAGGCTCCGCGGCTCAGAAAATGACTGACACTCTGCATCCCACCAAGTGGCGATCGGGAGGATGGTGCGTGCGTGGAATTGCATCTCCCCACTTCCCTAGTGGGTTAAAAGGTAGGATGGAATAGGGAGGGATGCAAGAAGCGGCCGCGGCACCTTTTTATTCCCAACACTTTCTTATCTTACGCGTGCCCGACATCCCACTACCGGTTGAATCTCATGAATCATCGTTGGATTCTTTTCATTCCTGTTATTGCCGCCCTCTGTTGCGCCGATTCTGCGTCGGCTCAAGATTACCAATCCATCGAGCGCAACGCTTTCATTCTCCAGAAACTCGCGGGAAGTATCGAGGGCTACGCCGACGCTTTGGGTGGTGAACTTATCGACTACCCAAGAATGCGCGACGACCGGCCGTTCGCACTCATTACACGAGCCACGAATGGGATTCATGCAATAGAATGGAAATCGGCTCCCGTGACCGGCACATCAGACTCTGACAATATTTCGTTTGTCGTTCATGCCGGAATTCTCACACGGCCAAATGCCTCATTCGGGTTTGCGCTTTTTGTCAACGACACGGCGCGCGTTGCGTTTTCGACAGTCGATACGGTTTCCTGGGAAGCCGGTGTTTCCGGCGGCATCCGGCTTGCGTTCTACGGGGCGCTGCGAGACCAACACACTGATGCCTTTGGTTTTCTGCAGATTCTTGTCCCGAAAAGATTTGTGACGCCGGGGGAATCCGTGCGCTTCAGAGCTGTCGGCGACAGCGCCGGTTCCCGTGTTTGGTTCATGGTCTTCAGAGACGACGATGTCTTGACGTACCTGGCCGAAAGGGTAGCAAGTGAATCTGCCTGCGAGATCAGCTTTGATGAGCGGGGAAAAGAATACCATGGAACACTTTCCGCGCCGACAACATGGTTGAACAAGAAAGCCGCCTATTCATTCGCTGAATCGCCTGTGACGCCCCTTTCTCTTGTCATTCAAAATGACACAGCCGTCGCCTCGTTCGCCATCCCCGCCCGAAAGCAGTCATCGTTCAGACTCTATTGTGACGGCGAGAAGGTCGTTGAGGCTCCGGGTTTGTTCCGCGACATCAGTCAGAGCGCTCTATTTCCCAAGAAGATTGTTTCGCTGAAGAGCCACTCGCTGCCATCGGGCGGCTGGGCGCTTGAACACAAATCGATCTATGCTCCGCAGGTGAGCCCGGCTTTTACAATGCTCTCTGCTGCTTCCAGAAAAAGCGACACGCTTCATCTCATCATATCAACCCACCAGGACATCGCCTGGATGGATTCTCCTGAGCAATGCGTCAAGGACAGAGATGAGAAGATCCTTGCTCCCGCGCTCGATGTGATGAAGTCAGACCCACAGTATCGGTTTGATCTTGAGGACGTGTTGTTCCTGCGTGAGTTTCTTGAAAGGCACCCCGACCGGAAAGGTGAGCTGCAGAAAGTCATAGCAAGCGGTCAACTCGGGATCGGCGCTTCGTTCAATCAGCCATATGAGGATCTTTCCTCGGGGGAAATGCTTGTGCGGCAGTTCTATGCGGGACGAAAGTGGCTCAGGAAAAATTTCCCCGGCTGTGACTCACGCACATACTGGAATCCCGATGTCCCGGGGCGATCGGCACAGATGCCTCAAATCATGTCGAAGGCAGGAGTGAAGTACCTTTTCATGAGCCGGTTCGGCAAGGGACTCTACCGATGGTTGAGCCCCGATAGCTCCGGCGTTCTCGCGATGAGCCCGGGCCATTACGCGGATTTTGCCGAACGCGTCGGCAGGAAGGGATTTCCGGAAATGGCCGGTTTCATTGCCAATTTCTCGCGCGAATGGAGCGGCGAAATCTTCAACGGCAGTGCAACAGTACCCGTCATTTCAATGACCGACATGAGCACTCCTGTTCGCTACGGAGATCTCATTGATACGTGGAACGGAGTGAGCTCCATCTCGCTGCCACAAGGTGCATCGCAGCTGCTTTCTCTTCCTTTCATCCGTTATTCAACGGCAGAGCAGTTTTTCAACGGTGTCGCCGCTGAGAAACCGGTGATTCCTTCTGTGTTCGGCGAACGTCCCAACATCTGGCTCTACATCCACGGGCCGACACATCACCGGGCCGTTTCAGCAAAGCGAGAGGCTGATTTCTACCTTCCCGCAGCCGAGACGTTTTCTACCGTCGATGCTCTTCTCGCAAAATCATTCGCCCGTTACCCTCAGCATGAGCTCACGACTGCCTGGGAATCGCAACTTTATCCCGATCACGGCTGGGGCGGCAAGAATGGTGATATTACCGACAGTACATTCCGCGCGAATTACGAAGAGGCACGTGACACAGGCAAACGAATATATCGTTCGGCCGCCGGTGCCATTGCCGCACGCGTTCAGACCTCACCCGGAAAAGGGCTTCCGGTGGTTCTCTTCAACAGCCTTTCCTGGCGCCGGACGGCGCCCGTTCATCTCTCCGTCACTGTTGCACCCGGGGAATTCAGGCAGGGGTTTGTGCTGTACAATGCGTCGGGGCGGATCATTCCATCACAAACCTCAACCATCACGCGATATCCGGACGGCAGCGTCAACTCCGCAGAAATTGTCTTCGTCGCGGAGGATCTTCCGCCGGTCGGTTACTCGACGCTCTATATCCGCCGGTCACCCCGTATTGTTGCTGCCGACACTTCGTCGGCCATGATCGAAACACTCGAAAACCGGTATTACGTCATTTCACTTGCGCCCGGCGGTGTCCGCCAAATCTACGACATCAACCTGAAGATGGAACTCCTCAGCACAGAGAAATTTCTGGGCGGAGAGCTTTTTACCATGCAATCGGCCGGAGAAGATGCGGGCGAGTGGTCGGAACCCCAGCAGCCAACGATGGAAGGGTTCGAGAAACTCAGCAACTACAATCCCGGCTGGCGGCTCATAGAATCCGGAACTGTCCGGCAAGTGGCGGAGTTACGGCAGGAAATCAATCACGTCACTGTCGTCCAGCGTGTCGTTCTCTATTCCGCGCTGAAGCAGATCGATTTCGAAACGGATTTGCTGAAATGGGATGGAACAAAATATCGTGAGTTCCGGCTTGCGTTTCCGCTTAAGATGGAGCAGGGAAGAATTGCCTACGAAATTCCGTTCGGTGCTCTCGAGGTCGGCAAGGATGAAATGAAGGGAAACGCCGGCGAGCGTTATTTGAAGGAAGTTTCAACGCTACGTCCGCGATCAATCCAGAATTGGATCAACGCCTCAGATAACGAGGTCAGTGTGACATTCAGCTCCAGCGTGGCGGTATGGGACTATCAGGATCCGACAGATCAATCAATGACATCTCCTCTTCTCCAGCCCATCCTTTTGACGTCACGCAAAAGTTGTCACGGACTTGGGCCGTGGTACCTTCAGGAAGGAGATCATGCATACCGCTTTTCCATGACATCTCATCGCCCGGATTGGAGAAACGGAAGAAAATTCGGCGTTGCCGCAAATGCACCAATCATGGTTGTGTTCAATCCGCGTCCTTCAGGTCCGCCGACGCTTCCGGAAGCGAAGAGCTTTTTCTCGCTCGCAGCGAACAATATCGTCTTGAGCACTATGAAGAAATGTGAAGATGACGACGCGGTTGTTCTTCGATTCTATGAAGATGCCGGCATGAATGGCGCGGCAAAGGTGAGATTCATGACGCTCCTTCAGAGTGTACAGAACACAAATATTATAGAGGAAGACGGACGGGCTGTACCGTTCAAGTCTGATGAGATATCGTTGAAGCTGCAACATCATTCAATCGAGACGTTCAAGGTAGTACCGCGATTTCGTTAGCAGCGGAATCGAGGGGCATGAGTTTGCCACCAAGGCACTAAGACACGAAGAGAGCATCTTTGATTTTCTTCGCCTTTGGTGATACTTTGTGACTTTCCCGCCCGCCTGACCGCCGGTCGGGCGGGGTGTCTTAGTGGCGATACTCTTCAACTGACTTCTCAGCAATCGATCATACACATGAAAAAGACCAAGGATGTTCCCAAAGAACTTCCGCTGTTTTGTGACTACAGCTGTACCTATGCTTCGTTCGGAAAGAAAGACGTTTCAGGTGCGTGTCACAGGGAACAGGCTGTTTATTGCACGATTCTGAAGAAGTACAACAACAAGAACAATCGTTGTTTAGCTCGCACAAAATGATATGGGCGGGGAGGAATTTGTAGTTCCCTGCCCCTGGTGTCTGTTGTGTTCTCTCCGCCTGTACACTCCTCAACATACTCTGAGGTGCACCATGGACCGCTCGATAATGAATATTCTCAGATGGCTTCTTGCCGCCTCGTTCATTGCTTCACTTCCGCTCCTTGCGCAGGACTCGGGCCGGCGTTGGCCCATGATCAGGCACTATGACCAACAACATGTTGCCCAGATCGCACTTCCCCTTGGGGGAATTGGAACCGGTACTGTGTCTCTCGGCGGGCGCGGAGATTTGAGAGACTGGGAGATTGTGAACCGGCCGGCAAAGGGTTCCAATCCCGGCGGGGCTTTCTTTGCGATCCGCCTTAAGGCACCTGGCAGTGCACCGATTGTGAGGGCGCTGCAGGGACCCGTCGATGAACATCTTTACCAGGGAGCGTTCGGCGTGAAGGACGCGACGAATCCGGCCCTCCCCTGTTTCAGCACGTGCAGTTTCGACGCAAGCTATCCGTTCGGCATTGTCAACCTCTCGGATCCCAAAATTCCGGCGACCGTGAGAATCAAGGCATACAATCCGCTTATCCCGACCGACGCGGACGCAAGCGGTATTCCAATCGCCGTGATCACGTATGAGGTGAAAAACACTTCGACTCAAGCGCTCGACGTCTCTGTATGCGGATCGATGGAGAACTTCATCGGCAATGACGGCGTGAAGAGTGTCGCATCCCATAACAAGAATGAATTTCGCAACACCCATGGCATTCAGGGTGTTTTCATGACATCCGACAGTGTGAAGCGAGACGACGAGCGATGGGGCACGATGGCTCTTGCCACATCTGCCACGGAGGGGGTTACGTACCGGACTGCATGGCTGAATGCAGGCTGGGGAACACCTATTCTTGATTTCTGGGATGACTTCAGTGACAACGGAGAGCTTGAAAACAGAACCACGACGATCGCGACACCAAAAGCCTCGCTGGCCGTTCACAACACGCTGCGGCCAAACGAGACCAGAGAATTCACATTCTTCATCACCTGGCATTTTCCGAATCGCTATGCATGGTCACCGAAACGAATCGGCAACTATTACACGACTCGCTATGCCGATGCATGGAGCGTTCTTGAGAAGACGCTGCCCGACCTGAACCGGCTGCATGATAAGACCGTTCAGTTTGTCGATGCATTCTGCAGAAGCAACGTGCCGCTGGAGGTCAAAGAATCCGCTCTCTTCAATCTCAGCACATTGCGCACACAAACCTGTTTCCGCGCCGAAGACGGACGCTTTTTCGCCTGGGAAGGTTGCGGCGACAAAGAGGGGTGTTGCTGGGGAACCTGCACGCATGTCTGGAACTACGAGCAGGCGGTTGCGTTTCTTTTCGGCTCTGTCGCGAAGTCGATGCGCGAGGTTGAGTTTGGGAAGGAAACCGATGACGCCGGCTTGATGAGCTTTCGAGTGAAACTCCCGTTTGAAGACGGCCAATGGGGTAAAGCCGCTGCAGACGGTCAGATGGGGTGCATCATGAAGGTGTATCGCGATTGGCAGCTCTCAGGCGATCATGCGATGCTCAAAACACTTTGGCCAACCGTGAAGAAGTCTCTTGAATTTTGCTGGATCAAAGGAGGATGGGATGCGAACAAGGACGGTGTGATGGAGGGGTGCCAGCATAATACGATGGATGTTGAGTACTATGGCCCCAATCCGCAAATGGGCATTTGGTATCTCGGCGCACTCCGCGCGGCGGAACGGATGGCAGTTTCCATGCACGACGACGCGTTCGCTTCAACGTGCAAGACTCTTTTCGCCCGGGGAAGCAGATGGGTTGACAGCATGTTATTCAACGGTGAATATTACATCCATCAGGTCATCCCGCCGCTCGACAAGTCGAACATCGCACCGAGTCTGCTGGTCGGCATGGGCTCCAGCGATTATGCGAATCCAGACTATCAACTCGGCAACGCATGTCTGGTCGATCAACTGATTGGTCAAATGCTGGCTCATGTCGCGGGACTTGGATATCTCACGAAGCCGCAAAACGTCCGCACTACACTCCAGAGTATCATGAAATACAATTACAGAGCATCGCTCGCCGACCATTTTAACTGTCTTCGTACGTTCGCTCTTGGAAATGAATCAGCCCTCCTGATGGCCAGCTATCCCAAGGATCGCCCAAAGAATCCATTCCCCTACTTCACGGAAGTGATGACGGGATTTGAGTACACGGCGGCCATCGGCATGCTCTACGAGGGGCAGGAAGAGAACGGTTTGACCTGTATTTCCAGCGTTCGCAACAGGTATGACGGTCTTCGAAGAAACCCGTATGACGAAGCCGAATGCGGTCACCACTACGGACGGGCCATGATCAGCTGGGCAGGGGTTTTGGCGCTCACGGGATTTCAGTATTCGGCAGTCGACGGTGAAATGTTCTTCGCCCAAAAGGACGGCCAATATTTCTGGTCAAATGGATACGCGTATGGCACCGTGTCGATGAAGCGGAGCGGCGGAAAGGTTTCTGTCACACTTTCATCTTTGCATGGTGACTGTTCTTTCAAGACCTTTACGCTGCGTGGATTTGGCAGGACAACGTTCGACGCAAGCTTTGTTCTGTCGTCTGGTTCACAAAAGACATTTGAAGTCACTGCGAACGACTCGAAGGCCGGTATCCCGTCCTACGAGCTTTAGTAATTCCGAAGAATAAGCTCTCATCTAGTGTCAGGTTTTTCGACACTGTGTCAGATATGTTGGTTTTCTGAAGAAGAGAGGGGCGATTCCCCACGCACTTGTTGTCCGACAGTTGAACTGCCGGAGAACTGTTCGTACAACAACATTTCTTCACCTTACCAGGAATAGCATATGAAGATTCAGAATCCCCGACCGTTTGGCGTGATGCTGACCGCCGTCATCGCGCTTGCGCTCTTGATCCACCCTCCCATGAACGCGCAGCCTTCTGCAGATTCAACTCAACAAGCCCTGCGCCTGATACCAACTCCGCAATCGGTACACATGGGCCGAGGTCAATTCACCATCACCCGCGACGTCAAGATCCTCGTCGAAAACTCCAAAGACCAGGACGACCAATTTGCCGGAAGCCAGATTGCCGATGAGATCCATGCCGGGTTGAAACTCAAACTCACAGCGACGAAGGTGCTTCGCGGAAAGACCATTCTTATCGGTCAGCCGGCGCGGGACAAGATCCTGCAGAAAGAGCTGAAATCGGCAAAACTATCCCTCCCCAAAGAGCTCGGCACCGAAGGATATGTACTTCACGTAACGTCCTCGAAAATCCTCATTGCAGCAAACACCGCCGCTGGTGCGTTCTACGGCGCACAGACACTGAAGCAGCTCATCAGGTCCAACAGGCAGGGAAACGCGATTCCGTGCGCGACCATCATCGATTGGCCGGCGCTTCGCTACCGGGGATGGATGGACGACATCAGCCGCGGACCGATACCGACGGTTGCTTATCTCAAAGATGTGATCAGCACGATGGCGGAGTACAAACAGAACTTTTTCACCCTCTACACGGAACATGTGTTCCGGCTCAGGTCGCATCCTGAGATCGCTCCCGCAGACGGACTCACAACCGAGGAGGTCGCCGAGCTGACTGCCTTCGCCCGGAAATATCACATCGAACTCATCGGCAATGCTCAATCGTTCGGGCACATGGAGCATATGCTCCGGAGTCCGTTCTATAACACGATCAAGGAGAACGCCTCCGTCGTTACACCGGCCGTAGAGGAAACATACCGGTTCCTTAAGGAGGAGTACGATGAGATTGTTCCGTCATACAAGAGTTCTCTCTTTCATATCAACTGCGATGAGGTGTACGGCCTTGGTGCGGGCCCGGGCAAACGCATGGTTGATTCTCTGGGAATGCCCGGCGTGTATGCATATCACATCAACCGCATCAATGACCTCATCAAGCCGTACGCAAAACGGATACTGATGTGGGGCGACATCGCTGCGCAAAATCCCGAGATCATCGGAAAGCTGCCAAAAGATCTCGTCGTCATCTCCTGGGGGTATCATCCGGCGGAGAGCTTCGATGATGCAATTGTGCCCTTCAAAAATACCGGCTTCGATTTCATGGTCGCTCCCGGTGTCAGTTGCTGGAACGAAGTCTGGCCAAACATGTCGGTAGCGGTGGTGAATATTTCCAACTACGTACGGGACGGGGCAAAGCTCGGCACGATGGGTGTGATGAACACCGCGTGGGATGATGATGGCGAGAATTTCTTCAGTTACAACTGGCATGGTCTCCTGTGGGGAGCGGAATGTTCGTGGCGCCCCGCCCGACCGCTCAGTAGCGAAGATGCGGCTCATGACCGCAATGAACGGCTTGCATCATTTAACCGCTCATTTGATGGTCTTTTCTATGGAGTTGACGACGTGGCCGCAGCTCTCTTTCGCTTTGATACGCTTCGACACGTACCCGTTCGTGGAATGCTCCGGGACGCCGGTGTCTGGAGCAGCATGCTCAACGCTGACGATGGGGACACGAACGAGGATGCTCGGGCCAACAATGACCGCGTCGTCGACGAGGCGAAAGCGCTGATCGAGCATCTCAACACTCTGAAACAGCAGGCAAACCGTAACGCCCAGACGCTGGATTATGCCCTCTTTGCAGCCAGGCGGGTGTTGTTTACAGCCCGCAAGAATCTTGTAAGAAGCGCATTAGCCCATGCCGTGCGCTCGGGCGACAATGACGAAATCATGCCGGTGCGCGGCGGACTCACGTACTTGCTTGAACAACTTCACCTTCTAAAGGCTGAATATGTCGGACTCTGGCAGCGTGAGAACCGCGGATGGTGGCTTGACCGGATTCTCGAGAAGTACGACCGGCTCGGGTCACAGCTCGCCGACCTTGACAAAACAGTACTCATTGAGCCGCAGAGCGCGGTTGTCGATGGGAAAAGGGCGATCGCGCTGAAAACTCCCTTCAACGATCAAACGATCTACTACTCGACTGACGGTTCGGAACCGACTCTCCGCTCATCCCGGTACACCGGACCGTTCGATATTGACCGTTCATCTCTTCTTCGCGCGCGTGTTTTCATCAATCGGCAGCCATACCCGGTCGCTGAGAAATTTCTTCTGACCCATAAGGCGATTGGCTGCATCTTCAAGCTCAACTCACGGTACAGCCAGTACAATCCGGCTTATTCCGCCGGCGGTGATATGGGTTTGCTCGATGGTGTGCGCGGCTCCGAAAACCATGCAGACGGCCGCTGGCAGGGATACCAGGGTCAGGATCTCGACATCATCATCGACCTTAAGAAGCCGACAGCCGTCAGGAAGGTCTCTGTGGGATTTCTGCAGCGCAGTTTTTCGTGGATCGTGATGCCGGAACGTTTACAGGTCTGGACTTCCAACGACTCGACCAATTTCACTCTCTCGAAGGAGTTGCTTAACACGGTCGATCCGAAGGATGATGTGGTTACCATACAAGATCTCAGCATTCCGTTTACAAACCTTACCACCCGCTATCTGCGGATCGTTGCCAGGAACCCGGGCAAGCTGCCGTCGTGGCACCAGTCGGCCGGAAGAGACTCCTATATCTTCGCAGACGAGATTATTGTCGAATAGAAACTCCTTCAAAAAGTTTCACGCAAAACCGTGAATAGCGCAAAGTCTATCGGAAAAGGGAATCTGGCAACCGTCGCGCTTGAGCGTAAGACGGCCTTCTCATTCCAATGAATGTATGATGAAGCCGTCCACCCACCTGCCGATGATTTCGGGACCTTGGAAGAGAATCGCGCCCTGTGCTTGCCAATGGATCTGAGCTCCCGAAATCGACGGCCGGGCGGGTTGGAGGCTCAATCCCGTGCGTTCAATTCCGGTGCAGATATTGCCACCCACACAAACTGCTGGTCTCTTTCCGCACCGGAATTTCGGCATGAGGGGGAGAACTTTTGCGTGTGTTTCGATTTCGGGAGGTTTTTCCCGCTTCTCAGAGGCTGTCCAAAAAGTACTTTCAACCGTTATTGCTGCTTCAAGAGATCGCAAATAACGAAGATTTCGGAATCTCGTCGTGGTCGAAATGACATTTCGACCTACATTTTGGACAGCCTCAACCTGGCGTTAGCGGTCTGGGTTCCGCGGCTCAGAAAGTAGCTGACGCTTCTGCGCTCTACCATGTAGCGTCACTTTTTCCTGCGCGGAACCTTCTGCGGCTGAAAACTAATCTAACCTTCAGCCGAGGATTTTGACCGATCCTTTTGAGATATCAGATTTATCCCAAGAGCGAGTATCAACAATGATTTGCATCTGTAACAACGCGTTCCAGGGAGCGTCGCTCACTTGGCGCAACGGACTTCGGGGGTTCGCCGGATGTGCATTGTTACTTACGACGGCCCTCGCCCAACAGGAAGGAAATCATGTTGTGATCGGCCCGGGCGAGTCTCCCGGCGTTGTTGCGCGAAAGGCTGCAAACGTAAGGCCCTCAGCGCGACAACTCGCCTGGCAGAAACTTGAGTTCATCGCCTTCATCCATTTCGGCATGAATACGTTCATGGACCAGGAGTGGGGAAAAGGCACAGAGGACCCGCGCGTTTTTAACCCGTCCGGCCTGGACGCGCGCCAATGGGCTCGAGCCATCAAGAATGCCGGCATGAAACTCGTCATAGTCACAGCAAAGCATCATGATGGTTTCTGCCTCTGGCCAAGCCGGTACACGGAGCACAGTGTAAAGAGCAGTCCGTGGCGCGGAGGCAAAGGAGATGTTGTCGGCGAAGTTGCGCGCGCCTGCCGGGAAATCGGCCTGGAGTTCGGCGTTTACCTTTCGCCATGGGATCGCCACGAGAAAACGTACGGCGATTCTCCCGTCTACAACAGACATTTCCTGAATCAGCTCCGCGAGCTTCTGACTCAGTACGGACAAATCTCCGAGGTATGGTTCGACGGCGCAAACGGTGAAGGTGCGAACGGAAAGAAACAGGTGTATGACTGGCAGGCGTACTACAAACTGATACGCGAGCTGCAGCCGAAAGCGGTCATTGCGATCATGGGTCCCGACGTCCGATGGGTTGGCACTGAATCGGGTTACGGAAGGGAAACCGAATGGAGTGTCGTGCCCGATGTGGCCGGGGATCTTCAGGCGATCGCTGCAGCGTCACAGCAGGAGAAGGTCGACGGAGCATTTGTGCCTCGCGATCTGACGGGTGAGGATCTCGGGAGGCGCGAAAAGCTCGCAAAGGCCGCGACGCTTGCATGGTATCCCGCGGAGACGGATGTTTCCATCAGGCCGGGATGGTTCTATCACGCGAGTCAGGATGATCTAGTCAAATCACCCTCAAAACTAGTCGATATCTACTACAGCTCTGTCGGGCGTAATTCCGTTCTCCTTCTCAATATTCCTCCCGACAAGCGAGGCCGCATTACTGATTATGATGTTCAAAGTCTTCTCGGAATGAGAAAGATTCTCGATCAGACTTTCAAGCACAATCTTGCGTCCGGCACCCGCGTGAAAGCCACAAGCGAAATGCCGGAGCATCGGGCGGCGGCGGTCGTCGATCGTACCATGGACACTTATTGGACAACCGCCGGGGATGTTGAGACGGCGACCCTCGAGTTCGATTTGAAGAAGAAGCAAACATTTGATCGAGCGATGTTCATGGAGAACATTGCGGTTGGGCAGCGTGTTGAGTCGTTTCGTCTCGAGGCATCTCACGACGGCGTTTGGCATGAATTCGCCCGGGGTACGACAATCGGATACAAGAGACTGTTGCGATTTCCCAAGGTAACAGCTCAGAAGATTCGAGTTGTTATAGAGCAATCCCGCACAAACCCAACGCTTTCGTCGTTCGGTCTCTTCGAGTCGCCGCCCGTTGTTGCTCTTGATCCCCCCGAGGGATCGTTTGAGCGGGCTCTTTCCGTTCGGCTCTCGACCGATACGGAGGGTGCAGAGATTCATTATACTCTTGATGGCTCTGTCCCCACTCTGAAATCGCCCCGCTATACCGACCCGATTATACTCTCGCATTCAGCAACGATCGTGGCTGTGGCTGCCGTAGGTTCCGAACTCAGCGCCGAGCAGACAACCGGCCGATATACTCAATCCATCAAGGTGCAGTCCGCCTCGGTCGAAAGACTCCCCAGCCAGAAGTACCCCGGTACGGGCGTGTCAACAATCATCGACGGGAAACGCGGGTCGATGGATTTTCAGGATCAACGCTGGCTGGGATTCAACGGTGATGATGTCGTCGTCACGCTTGATCTGGGCGAAAAGAAAACGGTGCATGAAGTGTCGATAGGATTCCTGCAACAGCAGGGCTCGTGGATATTCTTGCCGGAAGGAGTGAAGTTTCTTGTTTCAGCCGATGGTGCAAGCTGGAAACTGGCGGCTGATCTTGATAATCCGATCGTGCAGTCGGGGCGCGTTTTTGTCAAGGATTTTTCCTGTCAGGTGAACGGATTGCAGGCTAGATTCATCAAGCTGGTCGCGACAAACGTAGGGATCTGTCCTTCCTGGCATCCTGGATCTGGCGACAAAGCCTGGCTTTTCGTCGACGAGGCGGTGGTGCGCTGAGGAAGGGTGGAGGTTTCCTTCGTCAACGCTTACTCCGAGATGAAGGAAACCTCCGCCCAGGGGATGAAGGAAACCTTCTGCAAAGCTGCGCGGAGGCTCTTTGAACCGCAAGGAACCCATCATCGACGGTGACTACTACCACGTTTACAATCGGGGAAATGACCAACGGGAGATCTTCCGCACGCCCGGTGACTATGCCTTTTTCCTGAGCCGCCTTCGTGCGTATCTCCCTCGCTACAAAGTACACGCCGTTGTCTATGCCCTTCTGCCAAATCACTATCACACCATTCTTATGCAGGAAGTTGACGGGGACCTACCATCCATGATGGGGACGCTTGCAACCTCCTACGTACGCAGATTCAATCTACGTTATAGCCGCACTGGACATCTTTTTGAAGGTCCTTATAAATACAAGAGAATTTCCTCAAGTGAATACCTGATGCATCTCGCAAGATACGTCCACCTCAATCCTGTGTTCGCTGGTCTAGTCCGCTTACCCGAGAATTGGCCTTGGTCCAATTACTGCCAGTGTGTCAATCTGGAGGGTGCTTCAAGTAATCCGGTGGCGCGGGGAATGGGAGTTGCGCTTCCTCTGTGCAATATACAGCCTCTGCTTGCAGAATTTGCGGGAGATCCGTTGCGCTACAAAGAGTTCGTGCGCAGCTATTCTGAAGAACAATTCAAGCAGATGCGAAAGGATTTGTTTGATGAACCGTAGCTGGAGGTTTCCTTCCACGCCGGTCACTCCAAGATGAAGGAAACCTCCGCGCCCGCGCTGATGCAAATCCGACCCGGCAAATCACGCGAGGGTACAGGGTTGGCTTCGTTCCCTTATTGGCGCAAAAACATGCTGCAGAATCACTGTTTTCACACTGAGTTTTGTGGGAACTC
>DOWV01000032.1:425-8945 GCA_003519375.1 Bacteroidota bacterium | reverse complement strand
TTTGAGTGGGGGGTACGCCAGCCCAATATTTGATATATGAAGAGTAGCTGCCACGCCTGCTTGGATCATCAAGCGGGCGTGGCGGTATCTAAGCCGGCATGAATGAATCCCTTGGGATCCATGTCGGCTTTCTTCGTTTATGAGGGGCCGCTAAAGATATTGATGACGGCTCTTTCTTCGGTCATCATGGCGCCGGCCGAGCACACAGAGGTTGTTCCACTCATAGAATTCAGCTAAATTCTTTATCCAATTTCGCCGATTACTCACAGGTCTGGACCAATGCAACTATTCCCTATTGAACATTACTTGTGGCTGTATACGGTTTTCATCGCGTTCGTCTTGTTTCTGCTCGCGCTCGATCTGGGCGTCTTCCATCGCAAAGCACATGTGGTCTCATTCCGCGAAGCCGCAACGTGGAGCGTTGTCTGGATCACGCTCGCACTGGCATTCAACTATGGGCTGTACCAGTATTCTCTCTGGAAGTTCGCTCAAGACCCGCGCCTCCTCGCGCTGCCGGGATTCAATCCAACGGCTGCGGCCGAACAGGTAGGGCTGGAGTTTCTCACAGGTTATCTTGTCGAGAAGGCGCTTTCCGTCGACAACATCTTCGTCTTCGTTGTTGTCTTCGGTTACTTCGCGGTGCCTCCGCTCTACCAACACCGTGTACTCTTCTACGGCATCATCGGTGCCCTGATCTTCCGTGCAATCTTTATTGCGCTCGGATCTGCGTTGCTGCAATACGAGTGGGTTGTCTGGCTGTTTGGCGGCATCCTCATTCTCACGGGCATCAAAATGATGGTGGGGCCCGAGAAGCCGATCGAGCCGGAAAAGAACCCGGTGATCAGGCTGTTTCGACGACTTGTTCCGGTGACGCCGGGATCTGAGGGAGAGAAATTCTTCGTCCGGCGGTCGGGCGTTCTTTATGCAACCCCGCTGTTCGTCGCGCTGCTGTTCGTTGAACTGACAGATATTATTTTCGCGGTTGACTCAGTTCCAGCAATTTTCGCCCTGACAAAAGAACCGCTCATTGTTTTTACATCCAATATTTTTGCGATTCTCGGACTCCGTGCGATGTACTTCATGCTCGCGGGAATGGTCGACAAATTTTATCTTTTGAAATACGGCCTTGCCGTCGTGTTGGTGTTTGTCGGATTGAAGATGGTGTGGCTCAATCATGCATTCGGTGGAAAGTTTCCCATCGAGTGGTCACTCGGAATTATCGTAACCGTGATTGCCTTGTCCGTTGCCGGTTCGCTGACATTTCCAAGAACGAAGGCAGGGGCTCGCTAGGTGACATGCCACGTATTGAGGAACCGGAAACGAAGGATCAATAGAGAGCAGGATTGTCGGCAGGCGCATGGGTACCCATCGGAGCAAGTGACGCGGAGGATCGCATAGACTGAGTTGCACCGTTTTGACCCGGTTTCTGCGGGTGTACTTCGCTGCTAGAAGGCTGGGACCAATCTCCCCGCATCTCAACCCCCTCTGTACGGATTGCAGAATCCGGTAATCCTCGATACGGTCAGCCGCGATTCGACATTCTGATTGTTGGCAGTTTCCCAATTGCTGTCGCATGATTGTTGCACGCCCCCACGCTGCAAGCACAATCTGGTCTCAGGTTTCCTGCAAGTCTCGCGCTACGCGCACCAAGGCTCCCAAGTAGCAAAACCCGACTGCGTCTCGATTTCTGTCGCAAGGGGAATCGCGCTTGGCATTGCTGATGGGGACCAATCTAGGGTAACGTCAAGACTGAGGAATCTGCGCAACTTGTAGTTGGTGATCCCCAATTAAGCGCTCAATTGCTCTTCTCGGTGGATTTGAGTAAAATATCAACAGGACGTCCCATCTGTCACCGTCGATGTCGAAAGCACTCCCTCATATACTTCTGGTTCTGTCGTTGATCTTGATTTCGCTTCATTTTACTGGATGCACGAAATCAGGAAACAATCCAGTTGATTCCGCTCATCGAACGTGGAACGTGTCCGGCCGTACGTATTTCGTCGGTTCAACGACGCAAATCGGAGGCGTCGTCTTGAAGTGCGCCGGCATGACCGTCACTTCGGGAGAAGATGGCTCATACGAGTTTCGTGGCATTCCTGAGGGCGATCAGACAATTACAGCTGAGAAGGCGGACTGTGACCCCTACGCCCAATCTCTTCATGTGAACTCCGACGTGAAATGCTATGTCTACCTCAATCCGCACACTACAAGATTGTGGGGACACATCACAAACGCCATTGACGGTCCTATTCAAGGTGCGAAGGTGACATTGGAGAATCTCGTTCTGTACTCCGACGCATCAGGATATTACGAGTTCGCGGATCTTCTGCGCGGGACTTATACGCTCTCTGTGTCTCATCCGTTCTACCTTCCTTTTCAGACGGTTGTTGACGTTGCATCAGATAACCAGAACGAGGTTGTTTTGAAAAGAGAGTTATCCCTCGAGGGGACTATCAGGCAAGATACATACGTGGATCAGGCCAGTCCATCCAGCGTCTACTGGAATTCTTCCGTCCTACTCCTCGGGCTGCGCGCGTACGACTCAACCGCGCACAGCTACGTCCCTGCAATTCGAAGTATCTACATTTCGTTCAACTTCCACGACCTGCTCGCAGATGAGCGTGTCTCCGTCGTTAATGCCACTCTCCAACTTTATAGGTACGATCAAGGCCCCTCGATTAGTATCAATACGTTCGCTATTGCCTCGGATTACGCTTCCGGCTCTGTTACATATAACAGGCAACCTGCTCAGGGAATAAATCTGTATACCGGATCCATTGTCAAAACCGGATACTCGCCTGTCCTTGATACTGACGGACTGATTCAACTGCTGGCAGACTGGAGAGCGAAACGACCTTTCTATGGAATTGTCATCACGGGAGGAGATACTCCACCTGCCAACTTTTTCTCGATGGAATTCAACACGCTCAAGCCGAAGCTCACGTTCACTGTGCGGTACTAGAAGTCTTTGAGGCAACGACTCGACAACTGTTGAGGAGACCGAATCCCTTTCCTGCGGTTCACATACATGAGTAAAAACATCGTTTTGATTTCGGTTGTGGTAGTCTCGATGACCCTTACGACGGGAAATTCGTACTCCCAGCAACAATGGTTCTGGCAAAATCCCGTTCCTCACGGGAACACTCTTCGATGCGTCAAGCAGGTCGATTCGAACAATGCTTATGCCGTCGGCGATTTTGGCACTGTGATGAAAACAACCGATGCCGGCGCGAGCTGGATCATCCTCGCCAGCGGAACAACAACGAGCCTTCGTGGTATATGGTTCGCTGATGTGAACCACGGTACGGTCGTAGGAGATTCTGGAAAAGTCATCCGTACTGCTGACGGTGGCGCTACGTGGACAACGCAGACGATCAGTTCAACAACCACTCTCTACGGAGTCTGTTTCACCGACGTCTACACGGGGACCGTCGTAGGGTCTCCCGGGGCGATCTACAGAACGGCCGATGGGGGCCTTACCTGGACGTACCAAATCAGCGGAGGTGGCACCAGCTTCCAAGCCGTTTCCTTCTCCGATGCAAACAATGGAGCGGTTGTGGGTTCTTCGGGCACAATATTTCGCACAACGAACGCTGGCGTTAAATGGTCTCGCCAGGTCAGCCCAACGATGAATCGGCTCAACGGTGTTTGTTTCACAGATTTGAACTCAGGAACCGCTGTAGGTGAGCAAGGAACAATTCTACACACCACAAACGGCGGCGCCCTGTGGACAATACAGTCCAGTGGTACGCAGGAGCTTCTTCACGGCGTTAGCTTCATGGATGCTAATACGGGTGTCGCCGTTGGCAACAGCGGATCGGTTCTTCGGACAACTGACGGAGGCGTACATTGGACACCTCAGCCGAATCTCGAAGTGAATTGGCTTTCCGCTTTGTCATTCGCGGGGAATGGAGTGGCTACCGCGATCGGCAGTAGCGGTAGGATTTTCCGAACGACGGATGGCGGACTGTCGTGGCTACCGCAGACAACCGGGACAAGAATGGATCTCACGGGAGTGGGTTTTGGCGATGCAGCAAAAGGGGTTGCAGTGGGAGCCTACGTGACGATTCTCCACACGAGTGACGGGGGCAAAACATGGATTGTCCATGCAAGCGGGAAGACAGATAGACTGCGAGGTGTTTCTTTTGCAGATGCCAACACTGCCGTGGTCGTGGGAGACGAAGGGATCATTCTGAGAACAACAGATGGTGGGGGCACGTGGGTAGATCAGTCAATCCCAAGGGCTATCAGTTCGATTGGTTACTCAGTGTTTTCGTTCTTCGGTGTATCAGTGGCTAGAAGTGGGCAAGGGTTCATCGTGGGGAGATGGGACTCGGCGTTTGCGAAACCGTCCGGGGAAACAGGTTCCCTGGCGAAGGTCGCCATTCTTTCGACGACAAATGGTGGTTCCTCCTGGACGCAGAATCTATTCACAACCCCATGGTCCCAGTATTCGCTGCTTGCAGTATCCACGGGAGCTCCGAATACCGCTACTGCGGTTGGGGACACTGGAATCATCGTGCGCACCACAGACGGCGGCTTGAGCTGGAAATCCCAGACGAGATTTCCGCTTCTGACGAAGAGTAGCTCAACCAGATCTAACACGCCAGTGACGCTCCTTTCAAGCGTTTCATTTGTTGACGCAAACAGGGGCATTGCAGTTGGTGACAACGGAGTGATCACGCGGACTCTGGATGGGGGAGAGACATGGACGGATGTGCCGAGCGGTACAATCCGACGTCTCAATGCAATATCGATGATCGATGCCCAGAACGGTTTCATCGTGGGTGACAGTGCGCTCCTGCTTCGGACCAGCGACGGTGGGAACACATGGATACCGCAGAGAATCAATGCGGCGACCAGTCTCTATTCTCTCTCGTTCATTGATGCCTCTCGGGGCGTCGTAGTTGGCGAAGGAGGAACAATCATGGGAAATGTCCAAGGTGGTTTAACTGTGGCTGTGGAAAACCGTCCTGGGGGGAGTCTACCGAAAGAGTTCTCTCTTGCTCAGAATTATCCGAACCCGTTCAATGGGGTAACAAATTTCGAATTGCGAATTGTGGGTTTCGGGTTGATAAGTTTGAAGGTGTTTGACTTGCTGGGTCGGGAAGTGGCAACACTCGTGAATAACATGATGCAAGCCGGTACATTCGGGATAGCATGGGATGCGGGAAGCATGCCGAGCGGTGTCTATTTCGCCAGGCTGCAAGCTGGCACATTTGTCCAAACCAGAAAACTGTTGTTACTCAAGTGAACGACAGTAGAGTGAAAGAATTTCGAACTGTTCAGCAGGCGGTATCTTTTCTGTTTCAACGGAAGCTGCACATTCCCGCGGTACTCCTTCTCATTGGCTCGCTCTCGTGTGACCAGCCGTTTGATCCCAGGGCCGCGCTCGATCGCCAGATGGTTCTCTATGCTATTCTCTCAAATGATCGGGCGGAACAATATGTCAGGGTGGAACAGAACTATATGCCCGAGCGGGCTGACCCGACTCAAGATACCTCCAATACTGTACTTTCAGATGTGATCGTTACACTCAGGGAGTCTGCCCGTCTCTACCGCTTCCGTGATACCGTTCTGTCCAGGCCGGATACCAGCCGCTACAAATTCCCGATGCAGATGTATGTTTTGTCCCCCTTCATTCCGGAACACGGCAAAGCGTACAATGTTCTCGCGCAGTCACGCTCGATGGGCATGGCTTACTCCACCGTTGTCATGCCGACGGCGCCGACGCTGCACATTGCTTATCCGGCGTCTGTCGTTTTTCAAAATCCAATCTCGCATGGTCCGGGAGAGTTGATTCAATTCTCCGCTCAACTCTCATCACTGGCGAAGGGCTATATTGCCCGACTCTATATCTATTATGACGTACTGAAAGGCTCGGAGTGGGTGGAAGAGAGGATTGAACTGCCGCTCGGGTCCTGGAAGACGGATCCGGATTACTATGGCCTTGATATGCTGTACTATCCCCAAGTGACTGCAAGTCCCACAACGGGTCTTTTCAATTCAACTTACAAGAATGGCTTTCTGCAGAGCATTATCAAGCAGCTGACTACTGTGCAATACCTGAACAATAGGATTGTCTACAAATGGGTGGTGTTCGTTGTTTTTCAGGCGGACCCAAACCTCTTCGACTATTATACCTCGATACAGGAATACCGCGATCCAAGGTCCATCCGGCTTGACGAACCGACCTATTCCCGTGTGAATGGCGGCCTGGGTTTTGCCGGAGCGTACACTCTCGATTCTCTGCTCTTTGTATTGCCCGAGAACTTTCCTGGAAACCGGCAATGAGACCGCGCCTTTCACACAGGTCTGTTCTGTTGTCGCTCTCTGTGATGCTGGGCTCTTGTATGCTTCATGCCCAGACGGTCGATATCTACGGCGTCGTTGCGGACAGTGTCACGAAGCAACGTATTCCGTTCGCGAACATTACTATTGTTGGCACGGCCAGAGGCGCAGCATCCAACAACGTCGGTTTCTATCTGATACCAAAGCTGCCGTTTGGAACGTACGAAGTTTCAGCCAGCGTCATGGGATTCGTCAAGGTTGTCAAGAGCGTTACCGTAAGACCCGGGCAATCAATCGAAATCAATTTCCTGATGCCACCAACCACCATCGAATCAAAGGAAGTTCTGATCAGTGGAACAAGGAGGAGCCTCGAACTGGAACGGAGTACGAGCGTACATGTGCTTGAGAAACAGGACATCAACATGATTCCCGTGACCGCGCAGCAAGACCTTCTGCAGGCTTTGAAGATACTTCCCGGGATCGTGTCGACGAGCGATGTGAGTTCCAGGTTCTATGTCCGTGGCGGCGCTGGCGATCAAAATCTCTTCTTCTATGACGGGATCAGAATTTACAACCCTTTCCACGCCCTCGGTATCTTCAGCGTCTTCAATCCGAACGTCGTAGATAATGTTGAAGTCTACACCGGCGCATTCCCTGCAGGTTTTGGCGGGAGACTCTCATCAGTTGTCAATATCATGACACGGGATGGGCGAGCAGATAGAGTTTCCGCGCGGACAAATATCAACCTGCTGTCCATGGAAGCTGAAGTGGAGGGACCGGCAATCAAGAACTCGTCATGGTTCCTCGATGTGCGCAAGTCGTTTTCATCGCGCACCTTCAGCAAAATCATTGGTGAGGACATACCCGTTTCGTTCTTTGATGGAACCCTTAAGCTGTCACTCCAACCCAGCGGCGTCCAGAAGTACAACCTGACAGTGCTCTCCAGCGGCGATAACCTGCTCTCCAGGGATCTCGATCAACCAGACTATTCGTGGAGGAATATGGGAGTATCAGTCTCCGGTTCGGACTTGCCAACAGAACACATCTTCGTTCAATGGCAGGTCTACGGAAGCTCATACTCTGCCACTCGCGACTCCAAGATTTCCAGCAAGATCACTCCGGCATCGACCTCTGTCAGACATTACGGCATGCGAACATCGGCTACGATCTACACGGGACCGAAGGACCTCTATTACTTCGGGTTCGAGTTCGCTTCTCCGGCGCTCGACTATTCCTTCTTCAACAGGATCGGTGTTTATCAGGATATCCAAAGCACTTTCTTCGAAGCTTCCATGTGGGCGCGGTATCAGGCCGATATTGGTGACCTTCAAATCGATGCGGGCGTTCATGCGGAGTTAGCACCTCTTCTTGAGGGGGGGCAGGCAGACCGGGAAATTCAGCCGCGGCTTAACCTGAACTACCTGGCACTTGGCACATGGAGGGTGAAGGCATCGTACGGCCGGTTCACGCAGCGGATGCTGACCATTGGGAATGAGGATGACATCATTTCGATTTTTGACGCCTGGATCAAGGTCCCTTCAAATCTGCCACCCGAACAGGCCGATCACTATGTTCTTGGACTATCAGGATATCTTACCGAAGAAATATCATTGAGCCTTGAAGGTTATCACAAGTATTATGGATCACTCGTCGTCTATAATCAGGACAAGATCCTGCCAGGCGATCCGGACTATATTCAGGGGAAAGGGAATGCCGATGGGATGGAACTCATGTTGCGCTCGCGATCACGGTTCATAGATCTATACGGGGCGTATTCTCTCAGCTGGGTAAGAATCGACAATGAAGGACTGGTTTACTATCCCCGCTACGATCGTCGCCATCACGTCAACCTGATGGCAATTGCACACCCGCTGAAGGGGCTGAATGCGACCCTCAAATGGGAATACGGCTCAGGCTTTCCGTTCTCGGCGACCGTGGGTTACTTCAATCGTCTCACGCTCGATAACGGCCTCCCCGGTCGGTTTGAGCTCGAGACAGGCCCGCCGTATATGATGCTGGGAGAGAAGAACGCGGTACGATTGCCCGGATACCATCGGCTTGATGCAGGTATCTCGTATGCATTCAACCTGCACGGATTGGAGATTGCCGTTGGAGCCGACCTTCTTAACCTGTACAATCACAAGAACATCTTCTACTTCGATCGGAATACGGGACAACGGGTGAACATGCTTCCGTTTTTCCCCTCCGCTGCCTTGACGGTAAGGTATT
>DOWV01000032.1:0-157 GCA_003519375.1 Bacteroidota bacterium | reverse complement strand
CTTTCGCGTACGACGGGATTCGCCGCAACGTTTTCCCCTCCATGCCGGTTCTCTCTCATCGAACAAGACCCGGCGCTGCCGTTGCTGTTCTTCCCTTTTTGACATTTCTGCTGTTTCCCTTTCTTGAACCCGCTGAGCTCCACGCCCAGACATCCGT
>DOWV01000359.1:3806-4063 GCA_003519375.1 Bacteroidota bacterium | reverse complement strand
GGCTGCCAGACAAACAGGAGAGGCCTGTGATAGTTCGAATCGCCGGTGAGCAGGTTATTTACGAACACATGGCCGTCGCGCTTATCGACATCAGGGCCTGTGCTGGAATGCCAGCCAAACATCGCATCGTTGGCGGCAGTACGCGCATTGCGCGCGATGCACACGGTGCTGTTGATGAGAGTGTTATTATAGATCTGCACATTGGAGCTGTTGAGAACGAAGATCCCCTGATCACAATTTACAAACACATTGCCTGC
>DOWV01000359.1:0-3736 GCA_003519375.1 Bacteroidota bacterium | reverse complement strand
CAAACCGCGCCTTTTGAAATTTCGAAAAAGAACCCGTTGTCGCTCGGCCATGGCCTCCTGGGATCCAGCTTCCTGTTGGGGATCCCCACGCCCTCGATCCAGTTGTTCAGAAAACGGCCGTCCACATTGCCAACATCATACCAGATGCCGTTTGAATACGGAAGGTCGATCACAAGATTGTCTTCGCACGTCACACGGTAACTCTGGTTGAAAATCTTTACCGCGGCGGGATAGTACCCGGTAATCCGCTCGATATTGTTGCGTGAGAAAATGTTCTTTTCGAGGAGTACATCGGACGAACCGATGATGTAGATGCCTTCGGTGCTGGTGTCGCTCACCTTGCAGTGGCGGAGCGTCAGCCGGTCTCCCCGGAGATACGCCGCAACGCGGGAGCAGAACGTGATCGTGCAATGCTCCAGCGTCGTGCCGATGACATCCTTGCCGTGATTTGCTTCGGCGGACACGCCTTCGGGTTCCTTGCCTTCTACTTCCAGGGCGCGGTAGGCGTACTGCGTGAAGACAATTCCCCGAATAACAGGTCCCTTACGGTCCGATTCTTTGCCATGGCACTCGCCCATGATTCTCTTGATGGCGACATCGAATGCCGTGATTTCAACCAACCGGTTTGTCGGATCTGTTCCGATATATACCTGTCCCGCTTCGTAATCGATGTAGTAGGAATTTTCGTTGACCTCTCCTTCGCGGCCGACAGCATCAAGGAATTTCCCATCCACGAACACCATGTCGTTGTTAAATCGATGCAACGGAGTGTCTTTCCCGTATCTGTCGCGTGACCACCAGGAATCAGGTTTGGCCGGGAACAAACGGGACCAGGCCGTCTTCCATACTCCGTTGCCCAGGTTCTTCCATTCCTTCGCGACGAATGTGCCTTTCAGAACGGGCTGCTCGTCAGCATAGGGCTGCATCGTGATTCCCTGGTTCAGCTGCAGATTGCCTGTCCGGTACGTCCCGCCGCGCATGATGATCGCATCGCCGGTCTGTACCTGCGCGATGGCGGCTTCGAGGGTTGTCGCCGTGGCAAGCGTTGCGCCCGATCGATCTGCCTTGCCGTCGGGAGCGACGTAGTAGATCTTTACCGAAATCTTTGGGAGTTGATACGTCTGGGGAATCGGGCCGTATGGTCCGCCGGAGGGCTGCGCCAGAACCCGCGTGAGGCTTAGCGCAACTAGAATGCAGATGGTCGGAATCCGGGTGAATGGTTTCATACTTTGTTCCTTATGATTCTCGGTGATAGCACACAGATGAACACTGATGTAACTAATTACCACAGATAAAGAACTCCTGTGATCATCTTTACCATCTGTGTTTTCAGTGTGCGATTATGCGACGATGTACGAGTTCAGGAGGTTTTCGAGCATTTCCTGTCTTGCGCTTTGGTGGACCGGCGCGTCGTTCTGAAGCACCCATGCTTCGAGATCCTGCAGGCCGACTTCACCTGCCATGATCTTTGCTCCGATTCCCGATTTGAAGCTGCTGTACCGCTCCTCGATGAATCCGCTCAGACTCTTGTCCTCGATGATGCGCTGGCTTATCAGGAGCGCTTTCGCAAACATATCCATCCCGCCGATGTGAGCGTAGAACAGGTCGGTTGGATCGACGGAGCTGCGCCGCACCTTGGCATCGAAGTTCAGTCCGCCTGAGCCAAGTCCGTTTTGCTTCAGAATGATCAACATCGCGAGCGTCGTGCTGTAGATGTCGGTCGGGAATTGATCGGTATCCCAGCCGAGCAGCATATCGCCGCGGTTTGCATCAACGCTTCCGAGTTTCCCGGCCGCAGAAGCGACCGCGAGCTCGTGTTCGAACGTGTGACCGGCGAGCGTCGCGTGGTTTGCTTCGATATTGAGTTTGAAATGTTCGAGCAAGTCATGGCTCTGCAGGAAGTAGAGCGTGGCCGCTGCGTCTGAATCATACTGGTGCTTCATCGGCTCTGCCGGCTTCGGCTCGATGAGAAATTGGCCATGGAATCCGATCTTCTTCTTATAATCGACCGCCATATGCAGGAACCGCGCCATCTGCTCTTGCTCCCGCTTGATGTCGGTGTTGAGCAGGCTCTCATACCCTTCGCGCCCGCCCCAAAATACATAATTCTCACCGCCGAGTTCCTTGGTGGCTTCGAGGGCGTGCTTCACCTGTGCCGCAGCTGTCGCCATGATGTGCGCGTTTGGATTGGTCCCGGCGCCTTGAGAATACATGGCGTGGCTGAAGAGATTTGCCGTGCCCCAGAGTAGTTTCACGCCGGTCGCTTTCTGAAGCTGTTTGGCATAGGCGACCATCGTTTCAAGATTCCTGCACGACTGCGCAAACGTATCGCCTTCAGGAGCAATGTCCCGGTCATGGAAGCAGTAGTACTCTATCCCGAGCTTCCCGAAGAGCTCGAACGCTGCGTCCATGGTTTCCTTCGCGCGATCGATGGGATTGGCTGCAGTGCGCCATTCCCTCTGAAAACTGGCGCCGCCGAAGATGTCGCTCCCCGAGCTCATCAGCGTATGCCAGTACGCGACCGAGAACCGAAGATGATCACTCATTGTTTTGCCGCCGACCAACTGGTGCTTGTTGTAGAATCGGAAGGAGAGTGGGTCCTTGCTCTCAGCGCCTTCAAACGGAATCGGTTTCTGGACTTTCGGAAAGTACGTCTTCGGCATACTCGTGTACTCCTGCGTTTAGTATTGTTGTTGATTGAAGGTCTATTTCAAAACTGATCCCGAATCGCGCTGAGCGATCAGGCCCGCTACTTTAATACTATCATACGCCCTGAGTCCACGAAGGACCGAGCGCTGATACCATCGACAGGTCGCGCCTCGATGCGGTAAATATATACACCGCTTGGCATCCCTGAGGCATTCCACGTTTCAGTGTGATTGCCAGCGGCGCGCTGACCGTTCACCAGTGTTGCGACCTCTCTTCCGAGAATGTCCAACACACTCAGCTTCACAAAGCTGACGGCTGACCCTTCGACTCCGCTCAGGGCAGGCAGCTGATAGCTGATCGCTGTCGTTCCATTAAACGGGTTTGGATAATTCTGCACCAGACGAAATCCCTCCGGGAGCTGTTCGGCCGCTGACTGACCCACAGAGGTCGATGGACTCGCATTGTCCGAAAACACCAGCCATTGAAGAATGAAGAGCCGGTCGGAACCCGATCCTTTGAACCTGAGATAGACATCGTGATTGCCGGAAGCCGGCCGGAGAATGCCGGACGTGAAAGTGTTGGAAAAGTCCCAGCTCCCGGTATTGGTGATCGCGCACTCCGCGATCTTCGTTCCTGTATCGAGTGAATCGAGCCAAACCTCAACGACGCCGCCCGAAGAACCACACGAAGCCGTAATGGTGAGAGAGTCGGGTTTCCTCTTGTATTCATCATTCCCGAACTCCACTCCGGCGTACAGTGCCCAGTCGCCATCGTGAATATCGTCCAGGAATCGCACCCCCCCAACCGGTCTGCCTGAGGGAATTGTGCCGTACTGGTTCGCGGGGCATTCAGCCAATATGGGAGTGTATGCATCGCGATAGATGTAGAAATCGAAATCGGCCGGGTTGTTCCCCTGCACGAAGAGCCCCTGCCGATTCCCCGTCCATGCGTTATAGTCCGGCTGGAGATTATCCATGTCGAACACGCTGATGCTGCTCCCCACCTGCATCCAGTCGTAACCGTTGAGGCTGAAATAGCCGGAGAGGGCATGGTTCACGCGGACGAGCTTCAGGAAGAGAATATTGTC
>DOWV01000227.1:5873-6201 GCA_003519375.1 Bacteroidota bacterium | reverse complement strand
TTCGAGCCCGCCCTGATAAATCCGCTAACGTTGTTCTCATCTACACAGACGACCAGGGCTATGGCGACCTCGGCTGTTATGGGGCGAAAGGATTCACCACGCCGAATATTGACAAGATTGCGGCAGAAGGAATCCGTTTCACGAATTTCTATGTTTCCCAGGCGGTATGCAGTGCGTCACGCGCATCGCTCCTCACCGGCTGCTATTCCGAACGAGTCGGGATTCTCAGCGCGCTCATGCCGGATGCGGTGGTGGGACTTGCCGATGGCGAGGAAACTATCGCGAGCATGCTCAGGAAAAGGGGATATGCCACCGGTATGTTCGGCAA
>DOWV01000227.1:3381-5736 GCA_003519375.1 Bacteroidota bacterium | reverse complement strand
TTCGGTCTGCCATACTCGAATGACATGTGGCCGGTGAATTTCGACGGCACGCCTGCGCTGACCGGAAGGAAGAGCGCATATCCACCGCTTCCGTTGATCGACGGAAACGAGAAGGTGGAGGTCGTTGCGACTCTGGCCGATCAGGACAAACTCACGACACGATACACGGAACGGGCGGTTCGTTTCATCGAAAAGAACAAGGAAAAACCTTTCTTTCTCTATCTGGCCCATTCGATGCCTCATGTCCCGCTCGGGGTCTCCGACAAATTCCGTGGAAAGAGCGAGCAGGGGAAGTACGGAGACGTCATTATGGAGATCGATTGGTCGGTCGGGGAGATTCTCAAGACTCTTCAAAGGTCGGAGCTGGAGGATGACACGCTCGTTATCTACGCGAGTGACAACGGACCGTGGTTGAATTTCGGCAATCACGCGGGGTCGGCGGGTCCGCTAAGGGAAGGAAAGGGGGGTATGTGGGAGGGTGGAGCGAGAGTCCCCTGTGTTATGCGGTTTCCGGGCCGCATTCAGCGTGGAAAGGTGTGTGACAACATTGCATCGACCATCGATCTCCTGCCGACAATCGCTGCGATAACAGGTGCGCCTCTTGCCGAAAACCGGATCGACGGTGTCAATCTCGCGCCATTGCTCGAGGGAGTGGAAAACGCCAACCCGCGCGATCACTTCTTCTTCTATTATGACGGAGAGCTGCAGGCCGTGCGGCAAGGAAACTGGAAACTTCATTTCCCCCATCGATATCGGTCGTACAGAGGTGTCGAGCCGGGGAAGAATGGCAACCCGGGCCCTTATGCTACGGGCGAGACCGGCTTCGAACTCTACGATCTCGCGAACGACATCGGAGAATCCGTAAACGTTTCGCCCGAGCACCCGGACATCGTGAAACGTCTCCAGGCACTCGGACAAGAGGCACGCGAGGAACTGGGAGACAAATTGACGAACAGTATCGGCAGAGGAGTCCGGCAACCTGGACGAAAGTGAGGATAGTCTGGCGTTGAGTTGGTGACCAAATTTATGTGGTGTCACCAGCTGCCACCATTGTTCTGTGCAAACCAATCAGGTTAATGTGTCTTTCAAGAGTTACTTCGTGAGGTAATCCTATGGCTCATACTGAAAACCACTGTTCACTCGGCGAATTGGGATTGATGCTGATGGTTCTTTGTTGCACGACTGCCACCATCCTCTATGCACAAACCATGGATAATGAAGCGAGAATGCAGGTGCAGCCTGACAAAGCCGTAGCAGGTTCGTTCCAGAAACTGCACCTTGCGCTGACGCTCGGCAATTCGGGTATGAAAGCAGGTGGAGGTGTGCGGTTTGAACTCCCCGTCGCTTATCTTGAAACAGGCCCATATTTTTGGGATGCTCCACAAACCAGGTCCCGCGAATCCAGGGGATATGTTTCGGCTTCAGCATCAAACGGAGCAACGGTATCGATAACCACGTCTGGCCCGCGTGGTGGGATAGTTGAGTGTGTTTTGCGGGACAGGCCATTGCCTCCCGGCGGAAAAATATTCATTGAGTATTCCGGAAATGTTCAAAGTATCTGCTGGCAATTGTCGATCAGAACACAATGGCGACAATCTGCCGAAGATGAATGGCGGAGAGTCAAAGAGTACCCAGAAATGAAGATACTCCCTGAGCCGTCTGCCATCATGCTGGTGGTTACCCCCGCTGATCTACGAGTAGGAGAAGAATTCGAAATGGCGGTCGTTTTGATGGATAAGTACGGGAACAGAGCCACGGACTATCTGGGTACACTTAGTTTCAAATCATCAGATCCCGGTGCAGTTTTTTCGGCATCCTATTCTTTTACACAAGGCGATTCAGGCGTGCATGTATTCGCGGGACTGAGATACCAGACAGCCGGCTTTCAACGATTTGATGTAAGCGACGGCGGACTGAAAGGAAGGTGTAACTACACTGAAGTGTCGAACGTGTCCCCCCGCTACAGACGCTACTTTGGTGACACACATTTCCATACCGGCACGGGAATAGGCAACAAGGAGTTTGCACCCAGGGACCTAGGGGGAGATCACAGGGGGCAATTCATCACCGAAGAGGAGGCCTACAAATACGTAAGGGATGTCATGAGGTTGGACTTCGCATCCGCATCCGAGCATGACGGCCGTCAGTTTGCAGATTCTGGTTGGACGGAGAGCCAGAGAATCAGCGATTCCTTCCTACATCCAGGCAGATTCACAACCTTCTATGCATACGAATGGACGGCAGCGCCTCATGAGGGACATCACGTCATTCTGTATAAAGAGAAAGGGAGCAAAGTCCTTAGCCGTTTTGATTATCCGACAAAGACAGAACTGTGGAATGCTTTCGACCGCCAGA
>DOWV01000227.1:2488-3031 GCA_003519375.1 Bacteroidota bacterium | reverse complement strand
GGTGTCATAGGCTCTTCGGATAATCACACGGGCAGGCCGGGGCTCAACAATTTCACGGTCCATACTGAGCACACTGCCGGACTCGCCGCAGTTATCGCGAAAGAGAATAATCGCGACGACTTGTGGGATGCTTTCCAGCGAAGACGGACGTATGCGACTACCGGTACGCGCATCCTCCTCAGTTTCATGAGCGACGACCATTTTATGGGAGACGAATATCAAACGAAGAAAGCACCACATCTGAAGGTGAGCGTTGCAGGCACGAATACGCTGGAGAGAATCGAAATTGTGAAAGGAGACACTGCCGGTTATCGCGTCATCTGTTCGCAAACATCTCAGCGCGATACAATCTCATTTGATTACGTCGACAAAGACTTCTCAGCTGACAGTTTCTATTATGTGCGAGTGAAACAAATCGATGAATCTCGCAGGGGGGTCTGGGCCTATCCAACAGGGGAGATGGCATGGTCGAGCCCTATATGGGTCAATTACAAAGATAAATAAATGGTCATCGCTGCTACCACTGCCTCGAAATGTAGTTCA
>DOWV01000227.1:329-2340 GCA_003519375.1 Bacteroidota bacterium | reverse complement strand
CGTGTCTATTGGTATTTGTTGTCGGTTCTCTTTCAAGTGGCATATATGCTCAAGCTGGGTTTGGCAGCGTGAGAAGCTCCGTGGGTGCTTTTATGCATGCCGATAGTGCGATTAGAAGCGCTATTCATGATTCCGTATTTCCTGGGGCGGTTGTAGTTGTGGGTAATGGTAAAGGCATCGTATATGAGAGAGCATATGGGCAGTATGACTATTCAGATAGCGCAAAGCCGATGACGATCAACACCGTATTTGACTTGGCTTCACTTACGAAAGTCATGGCTACAACGCCGGCGGCAATGAAGCTTCATGAAGAGGGGAGGCTGCTTCTGGATAAAGCTGTGACGGACTATATTCCAGCCTTCGCCCAGAATGGTAAAGCGCAAGTTACGATTCGCAATCTTCTTCTGCATAACAGCGGCCTGCCTCCCGGCAAACCGTTTCACAGAACATGTAGAGACGAAAACGAAGCACTAGACTCGCTGTTCGCGATGCCGCTGTCATACAAAACGGGCACAAAAACTGTCTACAGTGATCTTGGCTTGATTGTGATTGGGAAGGTCATTGAAGGCGTTACGGGGATGTCGCTGGATGTCTTTGTACGAAAAACGTTCTACGAACCATTAGGTATGCAGGAAACAACGTTCAACCCTCCAGACAGCTTATGGAAGCGCATCGCGCCGACGGAGGTCGAATACAATGTGCGCGTGACCAATAAGCTGGGGAGAGTACGTAATCCGATTACACGGTTGATGAATGGTGTAACAGGCCATGCTGGCCTTTTCTCGACTGGTGAAAACTTGTCAAAGATGGCCTTATTGTTACTGAACGACGGCATATACAGCGGCAGACGATATTTGTTGGGACGGACGATTACACTCTTCACACGAAGTGAAGGGACTCAGAGCTCGAGAGCATTGGGATGGGATACGAAGGACGCGAACGATAATTGTGCGGCAGGTCATTATTTTTCATCGGCGGCTTATGGACACACTGGTTTTACGGGCACTTCAGTTTGGATCGACCCGGTGCGCCGCTTTTACGTGGTACTTCTCACAAATCGCACTTACCAAATGCGAGATACAAATAGGATCCTGGTTGTTCGTCCTCTCATTCATGATGCGATTATGCAGAGCTACAATATCCTTGAGAACAACGGAAATCCATTGGTTAAATGACCCTCACGATGTCTATCCGCTGGGTGAGGTCAACGTGCTACGCTTGAGTAGGAAGCAACTGGAGGAGGAAAAGCAATGAGAGTGCTTCGAAATCATGTTTGCATGTGCATACTGATTGCAGGTATTGTGGAGTGCGGGCCAAACGTATTCGCCCAAGATGGCAGGGTCCTGTCAGGGATTGATATTCTGGAAGCAGGACAATTCGCTCCGCTGGTGGGAATGAAGGTGGGCCTTATTACCAATCACACCGGGCTAGACCGGAATTGGTTTCCAACGATCGACCTCTTGTATCAGGCGAAGGGTGTTCATCTCGTTGCCCTGTTCAGCCCTGAGCATGGAATTCGCGGGACCGAAGATAGGGATGTTCCTTCGGGCGTGGATTCAGCAACAGGATTGCCAATTTATAGTTTGTATGGAGACACCCGGCGACCCGCTGAGCAAATGCTGAAGGGCATTGACGTTCTTGTATTCGATATGCAGGACATAGGTGCAAGGTTCTATACCTACATAGGTACGATGAAGATTTGCATGGAGGAAGCGGCAAAGCATCGTCTCAAGTTTTTTGTGCTGGATCGCCCAAATCCTATCAATGGAGTACAAGTCGAAGGTCCCGTGTTGGATTCAAATCACGTTTTTGACCTGGCGGGCACTTTCAAGATTCCCATCCGCCACGGCATGACAGTTGGGGAGCTTGCGCGTATGTTTAACAGCGAGGGTAGCATTGGTGTTGACCTGGAAGTCATAAAAATGAAGGGATGGAAGCGTTCTATGTGGTTCGACCAGACGGGGCTCCCATGGATTCCGCCATCTCCCATGATGAGAAATCTTTACGAGGC
>DOWV01000227.1:0-137 GCA_003519375.1 Bacteroidota bacterium | reverse complement strand
ACGAATGTTGCAAACAAGAAGGGATTGGAACGACCTTTTGAACAATTCGGCGCTCCCTGGATCAGCGGTACGCGACTCGCTGAGGATCTAAATAGCCGAGATATTCCCGGGGTCCGCTTTGTTCCGATCAGGTTTAC
>DOWV01000162.1:20661-37387 GCA_003519375.1 Bacteroidota bacterium | reverse complement strand
TATACCCTCGATGCCGGCGGCATCACACGCGCGGATCGCTCGAAGAAGGTGATCCACCTCGTATTCACGGGACACGAATTCGCCGACGGTGGTGATACGATCCGGTCGGTTCTGGCAAAGCACGGGATAAAGGCCTCCTTCTTCTTCACGGGCGATTTCTACCGAAACGATCTCTTCTCCGGTTTGATAGCGTCATTGAAGAACGAAGGCCACTACCTCGGAGCGCATTCCGACAAACATCTCCTCTATTGTACTTGGGAGAAGCGCGATTCCCTTCTTGTAACGGAGCAGGAGTTCCGGAAGGACGTTCTCAATAACTACCGTGAAATGGAGCGGTTCGGCATCTCACGAGGCGACGCGAAGTACTTCATGCCTCCTTTTGAATGGTACAACGATTCTGTCAGCGCATGGACCCGGCAGCTGGGTTTGATACTCGTGAATTTCACACCTGGGACCTATTCCAACGCAGACTGGACGCACCCGGAACTCGGGAGGCAGTACTCGAGCAACGACACGATTTTCTCTCGCATCCTGCGGTTCGAAGAAAAATCACCCGACGGCTTGAACGGATTTCTCTTACTCACCCATATCGGAACCGATCCGCGCCGAAAAGACAAGTTCTACCTCCGACTCGATAGTCTCATCATTTCCCTGATGAAGAAGGGATACCGTTTCGCGCTCCTGAACGAATCAATCCATTGAACAATCCAAGGAGATCTTCCCTGAGCAGGATCCGTTATGGCATCATCGGATACGGCCTCTTCGCTGAGCGCGCCATCGCCCCCGCCATTCAAGCCTCGTCCAACTCTGCACTCGTCGCAATACAGAAACGGTCGCTCGCGGATGCACGGGAACGCGCCTCAAAACTGAGCATCTCACACGCGTTTTCCACGGCCGAGGAGATGGTGCGATGCGACGATATCGACGCGGTGTTCATTGTCTCGGCAAACTCCGCGCATTGTGCGGAGACAATCGCCGCCGCCAACGCCGGCAAGCATGTCCTCGTTGAAAAGCCAATGGCGCTCAACGTCGAAGAGTCTGAACGGATGGTTGCGGCGTGTGACACAAACGCCGTGAAACTCATGGTGGGACAGGTCGTTCGATTCTCACCGGTGGTCGGAGAAATCCGGCGACTTGTGCAGTCTGGCGATCTGGGGCGGATCGTCAGCGCGAGGGCCGACTATCTCTATGATGCCCGACTCTCACATCGAGAATGGCTCTACGACCGGGCGATTGCAGGAGGGGGACCCGTCTTCGATATCGGCGTCCACTGCCTCGACACGCTTTGTTACGTACTCGACGATCGCGTTGAGTCTGTGAAAAGTCACCTGTCTCCTTTACCGACAACGACGGCTACCGAAAGGTCCGCGATCCTCACGCTCTCATTCCGCAAAGGGGCGGTCGGTTCCATCGCATGTTCGTTCGAAGCTCCCTTCCGGCAGAATGTGATTGAAATCGTCGGCACCGAAGGCACTGTCATGGCAGAAGAATTTACACAAGGCGCCCGGAGTGCCACGTTGCACATCGGCCGCCGCTCACCTGGAACGCAACTCAGATCGGAGCGGAGAGACATTATCGTTCCGGATCTCTATGTAGAAGAAGTGACTGCCTTCTCGCGATGCATCATCGAGGACCTCGAATCACCGGTACCGGGTGCCGTTGGCGTCGAGCTGCAAAAAGTTCTCGACCTTTCGATGACCGGCGGAGGCTTTCCCAAGTGTGGAAAAACGAGCTAAACTGTAACATTTGCCTCGGAAACTCCGTAACCCCGCCAAGAAGGGAGATTGGCCATGAAACGACTCTACCGATCCAAGAATCATCGAATCATCGGCGGCGTGGCAGGAGGTCTTGGCGAATATCTTGATATTGATCCGGTTCTCGTCCGAATAGTCTTCGTCGTCGCTTTTTTTGCCGGCGGGGCCGGATTTCTTACTTACATCATTGCCTGGATCATCATTCCTGAACAACCGAGGGAAAATACCATGACCATGTCGAGCGATCCTCAACAGCAAAACGCACCTCCCCAGCCTCAACAACCACCGAAGCAGGAAGAAAAACGCGGAAGCATCGTCGGCGGAATGGTCTTGCTCGCGATCGGACTTCTCTTCCTGGCCAACAATTTCCTTCCCGACTTTCATTTCGAAGACTGGTGGCCTTTGATCCTGGTAGCCATCGGAGCCGGACTGCTTTATAAAGCTGTACGTCCGGCCAAATCCTAAGCGGAGGCAGTTATGAAACTCAGCAGCCTGTTCTGGGGCGTTCTGTTCGTCCTCATCGGCGGCTTGTTCCTTTTGAATAACCTCGGCGTCCTCAACGTCGAGTGGACAACAGTGTGGCGGCTCTGGCCGATGGTCCTTGTCCTCTGGGGTCTCGCGATCTTGGTCGGGGATCGGCGCCCTCCCTGGTACGCGGTTCTCCTCATGATCGTCCTGATGGTGTTCATGGTGGTCGCGTTCGCGGCGACGCAATGGTGGGATGGAGAGTTCGAGAGCGGCACGGGGGATTCCTACACGCAAACGTTTGAGGAACCCATGGCGCCGAAGACGGAGCATGCCACATTCCGGCTGCAGTCGGGCGCGGGAAAATTCTACCTCCGCGACACGACGGCGCAACTGGTGAAAGCACAGACTGAAGTGAGCTTCGGCAAGTACAACCTGAACCGGGAGCAATCTGACAATTCAACGGAAGTCACTCTCGATTTTCGCGGAAGGTCAAAGAACTGGAATTTCGGTCGGACGCGGAATCGTGCAGAAATCCAGCTCAACACGGCCCCCATCTGGTCCATCTATATCGATGTAGGGGCAGCTTCGACCAATTTCGATCTGAGCCCGTATAAAGTGGACGAGCTCCGGCTCAACGCCGGCGCTTCGTCACTGAAAGTCCGGCTGGGGAATCGTTCGGAGGAGACGAGGGTGCGGATCAAGACAGGTGCTTCATCAACCCGGGTTGAAATTCCGGAATCAGTCGGGTGCGAGGTGCGGCTCCAAACCGCCCTGTCGGGGAAACGAATTCGAGGGTTCGAGAAAATCAGCAGCAATCGTTATCAGACATCCAACTTCGACGAAGCCGCCAGGAAGATCTACGTTGACGTCGAGGCGGGGGTTTCGCAAATCACCGTTGAACGATACTGATCGTCGCTTGATGTCCGCTCACAGCTACCGGCCGCAGCAACTGTTGGGCACAATCTTGTTGTCGGCCTGATCATAACAACGCTGAGCCTTGGCATTCCAAGTGACGCGTCCGCTGCCGCATTCGGGACCGCCGGCCGGGTTATCATCCTCGGCGCACTGCAGATTCAAAGCAACCGTGAGGACGAAAAACACCAGAAATAGTATGAGTTGAGCGGCTTCCTTTATTTTTTTCGGCCGGCGATCCTTCATATCACTCTCCAGCTGGTATCGAACATCAGAAATCTGTTTCACTCCCCGCTGCATACCTAAGTACGACTAATTCAAACCAATTTCAATCAACACGAACGGGAGTCTCCGTATGCGGGACCTTCATTCGACGGTTCTTTCGGAGAGCTCCCTCGCCCGCAAAAAAACACTCTCCGGATCAATCTCGGTCATGCACTTGAAATGGCGCTCGGGACATTCGCTTCGTCCGATATGAGAGCACGGCCGGCACGGAAGGCCCGGCCTCTCTACGACGACAGCGGATGGGTCGTACGGAGAGAAACCGAATTCTTTCACCGTCGATCCGAAAATCGCCACGATCTTCCGCCGCATGGCCGCCGCAATGTGCATCAAACCGGTGTCGTTCGTAATGACGACGTCGCAATATTGCATCGCCGCTGCTGTTTCGAGCAAGCCAAGGTGGCCGGCGAAGCTTGATGCGCGATCGGTGCCAGCCTGATTGTTCAGCTCCCATGCGATCTGCCTGCAGAGCGGCTCATCGGCGGCACCGCCGAAAAGAAGCACCTTCGCATCCAGTTTTTGAACGAACGCGGAACCGACTCGGGCAAATCGCTCAGCGGGCCAGCGCTTGGTGAAATGGCGCGCGCCCGGGCAGAGCGCTACAACTTTTTCGAAACGGTTCAGCTTGAGCGGCGCGAGCTTTCCTGAGACTCCAAACAGAACTTCATCAGGAATATGCAGTTCGAGGCCCTTCTGGTCGTTCTCGATGCCGAAATCTTTCAGAGTCTCGATATAACGATCGACAACAGAGACAACGCCCCGGAAGACATTCTTCTTGAACTTGACGAGCATCGAGCGCTCAAGAATCCTCTTATCCACGACAACGCGCTTGGGGCCGCGAATGCTGCGGAGGTACTTACTCCGGAGGCTGTCGTGAAGATCGACAAGGAGGTCGTAGCGTTCTTCTCTGATCGTCTTTTTCAGTCTCTGCAATGCTTCAAATCCCCCGGCGGCATCGAACTCAAATGTCCGATTGACGTTCTGATTCGAGCGGATGAGCTCGGCAAACTCGGTTCTTGTGACAAAATCGATCTGACTCTTGGGAAATCGGGCGCGGAGGACACGGAGAAGTGGCGACGTGAGAACGATATCACCGATGGAACTAAATCGAATGACGAGTGTTTTATTGATGGGGCCCATCAACTGTAAAGTACGATATAATTGAAGCAGAAACAACGATCTGGAGCGGGCAAGAGGGTATCTCATGAAATTGGCAGCAACAATCGGTGAACTGAGAAAGAGCGGCTACATCGTCCGGCCGGTGAAGGATGAAATCCGATCGAATCTCATCCAGAAGCTCGAACGCCGCGAAAAACTTTTCCCCGGCATCATCGGATATCAGGATACGGTGGTCCCGGCACTCGTCAACTCAATTCTGGCTCGTCATGATATCCTCCTGCTGGGACTCCGCGGACAGGCAAAATCCCGAATCGTTCGCCAGCTCCCCTCACTTCTCGATGAGACGATCCCATTCATCAAAGGGTGCGAAATCAACGATGATCCCTACCACCCCGTTTGCAAACGCTGCAACGACCTTGTGCGAGAGCACGGTGACGACGTCGAAATCGACTGGCTCCGTCGCGATCAGCGATTCGGCGAAAAGCTGGCAACGCCCGATGTTACCATCGCCGATCTGATAGGTGACATAGACCCGATCAAGGCTGCTGCACAACGTCTGCACTACTCCCACGAAGGAGCGATCCACTACGGCATCATCCCGAGGACAAACCGTGGCATTTTTGCCATCAATGAGCTCCCGGACCTGCAGCCGCGCATTCAGGTGGGGCTCTTCAATATCATGGAAGAGAAGGACATCCAGATACGCGGATTCAACATTCGCATCCCGCTCGATCTGGCAATCGTTTTCACGGCGAATCCTGAAGACTATACGAACAGGGGCAATCTCATCACTCCACTCAAAGACCGGATTGACTCGCAAATCCTCACTCACTACCCGCGCACGATCGAAGACGCAATCAAGATCACCGAACAGGAGGCATGGATACGGCGCGACGGCCGTGAGGTGAAGATCCCGCGCTATTTCAAAGAGATCATTGAACAATCGGCATTCGAGGCGAGGAAAAGCGAATTCATCGATCAAAAATCCGGCGTGAGCGCCCGTTTTACGATCTCTGCGATGGAGAATCTCTTGAGTAACGCGGAGCGGCGCGCCATCATGGTGGGCGACCGAGTCATCGCGCCGAGGATTTGTGACCTCGCTCATTCGCTTCCGGGCATGACCGGCAAGGTGGAGCTGGTATTTGAGGGAGAGCAGGAAGGCCCCGTAAAAGTAAGCAAAGCGCTCGTGGGAAAAGCTGTGAGAGCGATCTTCAAGCAGTACTTCCCCGATCCGCTGCACAAGCGATCAAAACATCAGCCGGATGCGCGTCAACATGAGGACCCGGAGTACGGTACAATCATCTCCTGGTTCGAGTCCGGAAACAAGATCGAGATCGCCGACGAAATGCCGCTCGATCGGTACTTTGCGGAACTCGATAAAGTCAAAGGCCTGCGCGATCTGACAAAAAAGCACATGGAGCTGTCAGAGTTAGACAAATATGAACTCGCGTCGGCCATGGAGTTTGTCCTGGACGGACTCCATCAATCCTCCCGCCTCGCGAAAGACGAAGTGGACCGGATGACGGCATACAAAGATCTGGTCGGCAGCATCTTTTCGAACAAAGAGACCAACTTCGAAGAAGAGCTCTGAGTTTCAAGTTCAAAGTTCGATGAATGACTTGGAACTTGAAACCTGAAACTCGGAACTTGCAACTATTCACCGAAGAACACTATGCGTTTCCGATACAGCAAATGGAAACCGGGCTCGATGACAGACGATCAGCGCCTGCAGTCGCTGATGTCCCTCTTCAGCTACCTTCTCGTTCAGTCCAGCGGCGACGTTGACGATGCGCTGGAGTGGATCCAGCGTCTCGCCGAGCAGTACGGTTTGTTCGACCGATCGCTCTCGTTTGATGACCTCGTCGCGAAATTGAAAGAGCAGGGCCTCATCGAGGATGCGAAAGACATGCACGTGCTGACCAAGAAGGGCGTGCAGCGCATCAGGCAGGACGCGCTGCGCCATGTCTTCAGTTCGCTCAGGAAAGCCCCTGAGGGAACGCATGAGACTCCTTTCAGCGGAAAAGGCACCGACAGGTTGAGCGAGACGAAGAAATGGTCGTTTGGTGACCAACCGACGAATATCGATATGACCTCCACTGTTACCAATGCCATGAAACGTGATGGCATCGACAACTTTCAGCTGCAGGAGGACGATCTCGAGGTGTATGAGACGGAACACACCACGACGTGCGCAACAATTCTCATGCTCGACATCAGCCATAGTATGATTCTTTATGGCGAGGACCGGATTACTCCGGCGAAAGAAGTGGCGCTGGCCCTCTCCGAGCTCATCAGGACCCGGTTTCCCAGGGATTACATGGAACTCGTCGTGTTCGGAGACGATGCAAAAATCGTCAGCCTGAGCGAACTTCCCTTTCTTACCGTCGGACCGTATCACACAAACACGCGCGCGGGCCTTCAGCTTGCCCGCAGCCTCCTGCGCCGGTGCGGCTCCGTCAACAAACAGATCTTCATGGTTACTGACGGAAAGCCCTCGGCCATTTTCGACGACGCGGGGAGATTGTACAAGAACTCCTTCGGACTTGATCCGCGCATCGTCAACAAGACGCTCGACGAAGCCGTTCAGTGCCGACGCGAGAAGATCGCCGTCAGCACGTTCATGGTCGCGCGCGACCCCTACCTCATCAATTTTGTAGAGGAATTTACGCGATCGAACCAGGGACGCGCCTACTATTCGGACCTGAACAGGCTGGGTGAGTTTATTTTTGTCGATTACCTCCGCAACCGCAGGAAGCGCTTCAGCAGCCAGCGCTAGATTCCGGCGGGCTGCCGCACCTGCATCCGTTCTGCCTTGCATCCACCGTCTCCATCCTCTGTTGCTGTTCTCCCGGAAGTTTATTAACCTTGCGTTCGCATCTCAAGTCACCGGATCCGGCATGAGATCCGGAGGCATCGCGAGGCGTCATCCTCCGTAAGCACCGAATGGTAAGACCCAGAGGCAAGATCCCATGATCATTTGGCATCGGACCCTTTCAAGCCCGAGGTTGGCTGTCAGTGTCGGTCTTGCATTGGTACTGTCAGTTTCTTCCAGCGTTGCACAACATGAGGCTTTCTATCAATCCTGGCGATGGGCAAAGTTTGCCGTCGCCCACGGTTTGCCGTCCAATCAGGTTTTTGCCGTTGCTGAGACTCCAGCCAGGACGATCTGGGCGGGCACGCAAAAAGGGCTGGCGTGGTTCGATAACTACCAGTGGCATACGGTTGAGATCAAGAAAGACCGGGAAGCGCCGTCTGTCATGCTCATGGAGACGTACGGCGGCGATTCGCTTCTGGTCGTCGTTGACTCTGCCGTCTATCTGGGCACAACGAAAGGATTCCATCTCCTTGTACCCTTCGATGAGAAGATTCAATCCCTGGTGCCCGTTCCCGGTGGTGCTATTTACATTCTCACCGGACAGACGCTCTGGATGTACAATCAGGGCAGGCTCCATCGTCTTCGCGCTCCCGCTCAGCCTATGCAGAGCGGCGGAAAAAACCTCTGGAAGACATCGTCAGGTTCGATCTGGCTGAATACGGTGAGAGGTCTCTATCGCGGGAACGGGAAATCATGGACTCGCGTGCTTCCTGCATCGCCGACCGCATGTTTTATCACCACCGTGGTGGAAGACGGATCAGGGAACGGCCTGGCCGCCGTCGACCAGCCGAGCGAGGCGACCGGTGTCTGGGAATGGACGCGAAACTCCAAACCCTCGAAAAGCAGCACAGAACGTTCAAGATTTCCGCAAACGATGGATGCCAGCCCGGCCGGAACGGTCATCGTCGTCTACCAAAGTGGAGATGTGAGGATCAGACATCGAGGGGTCTGGTCGTCGGAGACAGCCCCCCCGCTTGCATTCTCTTCCACGCACGTCGTGAAATACAGAGACAATGGGGACCTCTGGCTGGGGACAGACGAAGGTCTGTTCCTCTTCAAGTCATTTACGAGCCGGTGGGCATACTGGCGCCATCCGTTCGCTGATCTCCGTAACTACTCGCACGAGATAAGCAGAATATCCGACGGCAGCATCTGGATGGGCACGTTGCGCGGCATCGAAATCCACCGGCCCAACGGTCGCGTCGAGTATATCGAAGAGATCCTGGGAACGACGCTTGGCACTGTGACCGGAATAGTGGAAGACGGGCAACACAACATCTGGGTTTCAAGCGGCGCTTCATTTGAGGGCGCGTTTCAATGGAACGGGAAGCGATGGAAGCACTTTGGTCCTGCAGTAGGACTCACCGCCGAACGCATACACAAAATCCGCCTGGATCGAAAGGGACGACCGTGGTTCCTTGGCCTCGGGATAGATTATCGTGATCCGGTTCATCAACCAGGTGCATTCGTCTACGAGCACGGCACGTTCAAAAACTGGCCGGCAAGGAGAGATAGCGTGAGCCCCGGTTTGGTGAGCGGCCGGGTCTATTCTTTTGCTGAAGGAAGGGATGGTGCTTATTGGTTTGGCACGCTGCACGGTCTGAGTCGGTGGCAGGGAGAGCGTTGGACACACTGGGATACTCGTCGCGGCTTTGCCGACCAGAATCCGCGCGTTTTCGCGCTGGCCGTTGATTCCAATGGCTCGGTCTGGTTCTCAAACGAAGGCTCAGGCCTGGGCCTGGTGAGCAAATCCGACAGCCTCCGGTTTTACACGACGGACGACGGACTCGTAAACAACATCATCTGGGACCTGAAAGCGGATGAATCCGGCGGGCTTTGGATAGCCACGAGAGGTGGACTGTCGTACTACGCCAATGGTCTCTGGTCGAATGTCACGCTCCGCAACGGCCTGAACTCGCTGAGTCTCTGGGACATTCTCCCTCTGAAGGACAAAGTCTATATCGGAACACGAGGCTCAGGCGTCAACATCCTCAATCGCAGCGATGAGATGCATCCGCCATTTCTTCTCATGGATCCTCCCACCGTCCAGGAGAGCAGAGCTCTCGTGCGATGGAGAGCATTTTCGTATTTTGGGGAGATGGAACCTGAGGATATTAGGTATCGACACCGGCTCGACGACGGAGCATGGTCCGATTGGCAAAAAGAAGCCGAATTGTCGCTGAATGAACTTCCAGTCGGCAATCACGAAGTCGAGATTCAGGCCCGTGGTGCGTTCGGTGCTCCGTCGGAGCCGGCGAAAGCGCACCTCCTCGTTGAACCGCCGCTCTACCGGCGACCGGAAGTCATCATCGCCTTGAGCTTTCTCGCCGTGACGATCGCATTCCTGAGCGGCGCGAACTGGCGGCGAGAGAGAAAACACAAGCGTCAGCTCGAACAAAGCGATGAACGGTTTCGGTTGATCGCATCCTCCACGACTGATGTGATCTACGATTGGAATTTCACAACGAAAGCCGTTTGGTCCAACGAGCCAAACCGGCTCTACACCTCCACGCCTTCATTGATCCCCGACGATGCGTTCAATACCTGGCTGGATCACGTGAGCGAAGAAGACCGCGACCGCATCCGAACGAGTTACCACTCCATTATCTCGCGAAAATCCCCCGAATGGCATGAGGAATATCGCTACCGGAGAACGGACGGAACCTATGGACATCTGCTCCATCGGGTCCTGATCTTTTACGACGATAACGGCAATCCGGCCCGAATCATCGGCTCGGGGATGGATATTTCAGAACGAAAGGATGCTGAGGAACTCTCGCGCTACCTTTCGAGGCGCATTCTCGAGGCGCAGGAAGGCGAGCGGCGGCGCGTCTCTCGTGAGCTTCACGACAGCGTCAACCAAATCCTCGCTTCCGTGAAGTTCCGGATCGAATCACTGGAGGAACAGCTTACAGGCCGGAGCCTTCGTTTCAAACGCGAGGCCGGAAAAACCAAGCAGCTCTTGAACAAGGTCATGAATGAGGTTCGCCGTATCTCAAGAAACCTCCGCCCCGCTGAACTCGATGACCTCGGCCTCGCCTCTGCGGTCCGCTCCCTGGCTGAGGAGTTTACCGAACGAACCGGGATTGACGTGACGCTCCTTGCGCCCTGGCCCAAGAGCAGCCTCTCCCCCGAAATCACCGAGACACTCTATCGGATCATCCAAGAAGCCCTGATGAACGTCGAAAAACATTCCAGCGCAACTCGAGTCATCATCAGCTTCACCGCATCGGACGAAAACCTCGTTTGCTCGATCTCCGACAACGGCCGCGGTATGCAGCCTGACGATCGCGGAAAATCCAGATCAAAGAGCGGCGGCCTCGGGATCGTGGACATTCGTGAACGACTTTCTTTCCTCAAAGGCTGGCTGGAGATCGGCCCACGCGGCAAAGGAGGGACGACACTCACCGTGCACATTCCACTGGGACACCAATCCTCATCAACAACAACACCCTCATGAAGAAGAGCCCTGCTCCACCCATCCGTCTCATGCTCGTTGATGACCACCCTATCGTCCGGGAAGGGATCAAGTCGGCATTTGTTTCGAAAAAGCACATCAAGATCGTTGGTGAAGCGGCCACGGGAGAGGAAGCGGTCCGCAAGGCTGCACGACTGAAACCGCATATTATCCTGATGGACATCAATATGCCTGGGATGAGCGGACTGGAAGCCTCCCGGAGAATTGGGAAGCTGGTCCCCGAATCAAGGATCCTTGCCCTCACCATGCACGAAAACAGGGAATACATCATTGAGATGAGCCGGCTGGGTGCCCGCGGCTATGTTTTCAAGGACTCTTCCCCGGCGGAGCTTTTGAAAGCGATCGAGACCGTCTATCGGGGGGAGTTTTTCTTCAGCCCTCGTGCTTCTCAACATCTGCTGCGAGCCTTTCTCCAGGACGAGCCCGCGCACAAGGAAAAGACCTCCGTTCACCTTACAGCGAGAGAACGCGAAATACTGACCCTCGTCGTCGAGGGATTGAAGAACCTGGAAATCGCCGCCCGACTGGGGGTTACAGAGCGGACCGTAGAAACTTATCGCCATCGACTCATGCACAAGCTCAATGTGCGCACCGTCGCCGGCCTCATCAAATTCGCAATCGCCGAGGGCATCACGGAGGTATAGCCTCACGAGCCCTTTCTCGTCCATATTGGAGGATTCTGGGCGAACTGACTCCTTACAGGGAGATTCCAAAAACTAATAGCATTTCTGTCACCGACCGCGGATAACCCCCCGCCAGCCAGCAAATCAGCTCTCCCATTCCCGTTACGAACCCGCTACTCGCGACCATTCCGTATTTTCACGGCGTTCCTCCGAGTTTGCTTGTACGTACTGGTACGGACAAGTAAACTGTCCGTACCAGTACGGATTGACTCTCAGTATTACAAAGTCGTCCTTGTGACCAACAATCCTGGCACCGGACACAACAGGAACTGAGAAGATTGGATGTAAGAATTGTTCATGGGGCGGACCACGCGTACGTCAAGGGCGAGGCTGGCCATGCGCTCGTCAAGAATGAACGGGACCTCATCGATCTGATTGGCTTCTGCGGCGAACATCATGCCGATCGAGTGCTCCTTTTCGCCGAGAATCTACCGGAGAAATTTTTCGATCTGAGTTCGGGCGAAGCAGGGATGGTTCTTCAGAAGTTCGCGAATTATCGCGTGAAGGTCGCAGCCGTTCTACCGGCCTCACTTGTCCGGGGTAAGTTCGGCGAGTTCGTCTGCGAAACCAATCGCGGCGGGCAGTTCCGGGTCTTTCAGAGCCCCGACCAGGCAGTGCAATGGCTTGCGGCCGACTGACCCTCTCAACCAGGATCTGGATGTTCAACAGGAGATAACGATTCAATGAATTCCCGACATGACCGTTTCTCCTTCGACGAAGTTGTACGCCTCATGGAAGTGTTTTCCGATGACACCGGGCTCAGAAACTGGTTTCGCTCCCTGCAAGACATGACCGAGACCAACCGCATGACACACCTTCAAAGCATGGCGGCAGGCATGCGGACCACACGCGAGCGGCCAGAGCTCATCGCGGCGGTGGAATCTCTCATCTCGCCGGACACTTTTCGTGATGCAATCATGACAGTCAAGACTATAGGGACGATCTAGAGCCCGGGCCTGCCCAGGTATGGCACTATCCATGAGAAATGCATTAAAGCACCATCAAAACAGGTCAAGCGCAAAGCACAGCGATATTCCAATTCTTTCAAGGAGGGACGGCACCATGAGAACCATCTGTCTCAACCATCTCTCATGGAGATCGTACACCACGCTATGCACAATGATATTCGCGTGCATCGGATTTGCACTCAGCATCATTCTTGTTAGGCTTGTGTATGTCGTGCATGTTGAATTCTCCATTCGATTCAGCGGCTTCTATATCGACGGCGGTCTTTTCAGCATTGTTTCTGTCTTCATTGGCCCGTTCGTCGGGGCGACAATGGGATTTCTCGGTTCGATCATAACGCATCCAATGTTCGAGCTGATGCTGTCGCAGTTCTCCGGCCTCCCCCTCAAAGGAGTGTGGCTTGATTCAGAAGAGTTCAAAGCAGGTGATATAGAATGCAGCTTGCTTTCCGACTTCAAGTCAGGCCGTCAGGACAGCCGGACCGAAGCCCTGCTGCGCCGCGCGCGGGCGCACCCATGAGTATCAAACCGTAATCTCGGGGGAACGACGTGGCTACTCCAGTTCTGGCAATAGCTGATCCGTCAAAGAGAAGCGAAAACAGCATCATCTCATACATGCAGATGTGCGCCAACGAGGGTGTGAAAGCACTCGAGCGAGGGTACAATTATCGATTGAATCCGGCGTATTCAGTTCTCATCCTCTCCAGCTCCCCGTACGCATTCTACGAGAACAAGATTTCTCCCGACGGAAGCAAAATCGAGTGTGAGGGCCACGATGTCCGGAAGAACATGCTGCAACTCAACCCCAAGGCGTTTGACCAACCGCGAAGGCTGAAATGCGGAAGGCTCGCACAAAACGGACTCTTTGCCGAAGCCGCGGAAGAGTTTGCAATGGGCAGAAGAGACGCCGAAATCGTGCGGGTCTACGAGAAGCTCGCATGGGGAATGTGGCGTGACATGGGTTTCTTTCGTCTCACCGGCTATTCCTACAAACGTTCGGGATCACGTATGGTGTTTCGGTTTAAACTTGAAAAAAGACCGCGTTCTCTCGCTCAAGGAAAGCTGGGCATTCTCTCGCTGCACACATCATCGGCACCGGACCGGTGAGTGGCGGTTCACAACAGCAGCTCGGGAGGCCGAAGAGGAACCGCCAGAACCTTCAAACGTGCCCGCCGCAAGATCAAGCATCAGAGGAATTGTACCGGGGACGAAATCGGTAATCACCAGGAATTCGGGGCCATCATGCCTAAGCACGGGAAGCAGGTCAGAGTACTAGTCGCGGACGAGCATGGGGAGATACGGGAGGCTGTGCGTGAGTATCTTAACAGCCTCCCGGGCGTCCGCGTTGTCGGAGAAGCACGGAATGGCTTCGAGGCCATCGCCCAAGTAGAGCGTCTCAAACCCGACATTGTGCTCATGGATGTCGGTCTGCCGAAGCTCAACAGCATCGAGGCAACTCGCATCATCAAGCGACATTTCTCCCTCACGAAAGTCTACCTGGCAACGCTGTTTGACGTATCGCTTTATGAGCGTGAAGCGTATCGCGTCTCCGCCGACGGGCTGATCTCCAAAACCGACCTCAAAAGAGGCCTCCTGTCTCTGATGCGGGCGGCTCAACATCAGGCCAGCAGTTGAATATCGCACCGAACCGCATGCTCGCTGCCCGGGAATCTGCGACAATATTGAGATGAAGACGATCCTCCTGATCGATCACGATCCGGTCAATACAATCCGGATTTCGGAAATCCTCCAACAAGCCGGACGCCGCCTTCTCCACGCCCCCGATGCAAAACAAGGCATGCGGATTCTCCGGGACGAAGACCCCGGCCTGGTCATTTACCATCTTCCGGAGAACCGAAGGAACACCCACAAGACGCTCCAGCCGACTCTTGAAGCTCTCAGTGCCCGGAACATCGCTCTCTTGTGCGTGATGGGCCGGCGCGATTCCCGAGGAGCAGCTCCCGAGATCCTGGGACCCAAGCAATATCTGGTCAAACCATTCTCACGCGATGAATTGTTGAGAGCTGTCGAGGATCATCTTGAGCATGAGAATCGCGAGCGGGCAATCTCCGCGCATGGGCGGCACCAAGGCCCGGAACTCAAGCTCCGCTGATCGGCGCGTAGCCAAGCTCTCCGGAGATCAACCGACAACGCATCGCATGCGCAGGACCCCCTGTGCCGTCCTCACTGCATGAGACTCCCCCATCTGCTTCCCATTTCTTGAATCTGACTCAAATTTTCCGCATTTTCCTTGGAATTGCGCTGGGTAGAGGACGTTGAGCCCCGGCATCCCGACCTGAGAATCCAGTTCTCTTGACGGTCGGGCATCCAGGGCACAGTTTGTCGGCGGTCAATCTGCTTCCAATCGACCCCCTGAGAGAGATCCTTCTTCTCGGACACTACCCCCCGGGATCAATTTTCATCTGACAAAATCACGATGCTCCTCATTTTTCCTGCGATCGAGATTCAACGCGGATGCTGTGTACAGCTGGTTCACGGCGAACCCGGCTCGGAGAGCCTCTACTCGATCGACCCGGTGAAAATGGCGATCCTCTGGAGGGGCGAGAACGCAAAGACTCTCCACATCTCGGATGTTGACGGAGTTCAGACCGGAAGAGTCCATAACTGGGACATCATCGAGCAGATCGTCAAAGCCGTGGATATCCCCATCCAGGTGGGCGGAGGCCTCCGAAACTACGACGACATCAAAGCGCTTCTGGAAAAAGGGGTCTACCGAATCATCATCGGGACAATTGCGATCCACGACAAGCCTTTGGTTGAGCAGCTCATCCACGATTTTGGAGCGCGAAAGATTGCGATCTCCATTGAAGGACAGGACGGGACGATACGCTCGGAAGGCGGCAAACAGCGGCACAACATCACACCGCTCGAATTCGCGCTGGAGATGAAGAAGCTTGGAGTTTCGCGCGTTGTATATTCAGAAATCGGATCCGACGGCGATTCGAAGGTCAGCAATCCCGTTTCGCTGAAGGATCTGGCGACTCGCTCCGGTGTGCGTGTGACGGCCCAGGGAGGAATCCACGGATACCAGGATCTTATCCGCCTTCAGGAAATTGAAAAATTCGGGGTCGATTCCGTGATCGTAGGAAAGGCGCTCTACGAAAACAAATTCCCCTGCCAGCGCCTCTGGCGGCTGAATGAAAAAGAACTGACGGACCTCGGTCCCACGCGTCGTCTCTGAACTCTTCGAGGACATTTCCTTGGCAAAAGGTATTGAAATTACCGTTATCGGACATGCCGCACGGGACTTCTTCCACACCTTCGATGCTTCCGGCACCGAGCACGTGGTCGAAACACCGGGTGGCGTCTTTTATTCGACCGCGACGCTCGCTTCCATCCTCTCGCCGGACGACACCGTCGTTCCGGTGTTCGGTGTCCACGAGGAAGAATACGACGCGGTCGTGGAACGGCTGCACGGATTCGATAATGTCGATCCGAAGGGGATTTTCAAAACGAAAGAGCGAATGAACGAGGTGCATTTTTTCCACACCCCCGCCGGCGAGCGCAAGGAGTGCTCCAGGCACATCGCTTCTCCGATCCCCTTCCATCGTATCAAACCACATCTTGATGCCCATGGGATTCTCGTCAATATGGCGTCCGGGTTCGATATATTGCTTGAGACGCTGGACAACATCCGTATGACGGTGCGCGACGATGGCATCCCCATCCACTTTGATGTCCATTCACTTGTCCTGGGTATTGACGATGAGCAAGCGCGCTTTGTACGGCCGCTCGGCGATTGGCGCCGTTGGTGCTTCATGCTCCACTCAATTCAAATGACCGAGGAGGAAGCCGCAGGCCTCACCACGGAGCGGTACGATGAAACCACGCTCATCAATCAGCTCATGCCCTTGATGGTCAACGCTCTTCTCATTACGCGCGGTGAACGGGGGGCCACTCTCATCCGGCAGGAACATAAGAAGTTGTTCCGGCACAACGTCCCCGGAATTGCAGTCCCGGAGGTCGTCGACGCAGTAGGCTGCGGGGATGTGTTCGGCGCTGCGTTCTTCGCGACCTGGCTCAAGACAAAAGATCTTGTGAAATCAGCCGAGGCAGCCGCGGCGGCAGCTTCGGTGAAATCGACATTCCGCGGCCTGGATGGGCTTGCAGCACTCCGACAGCCGACGACACAGAACGGATCTACGGCAAGAGCGGAAGGATGAACTGAC
>DOWV01000162.1:17479-20463 GCA_003519375.1 Bacteroidota bacterium | reverse complement strand
GGGGCGACCAACGCACTCCTTCGGTCAGCGCACATTGCCCTTGAGGGAAATCTCGAAAAATCGCACGCCGAGCTTCATGAACTGTTTGAGCGGCACGTCCTCATCATGGAAAACCTTATTGGGAACCGCGCTGAGGTTCAGATCCTGATTCTCTCCATCCGGAAGCGTTTTGACGAGCTGAAAACCCTCTGCCAGGGAATCGCTATCCTCGGAGAGCTCACGAACCGCTCACTGGATGCGATCGCATCCGTGGGCGAGGAGCTTTCCACCATGATCTTCTCGAAAGCGATGACAGAAAAGGGCTTTCCCGCCGAGCTCGTCGATGCGCGGACTTGGATGATTACCGACGATCAGTTTGCCGGCGCTACGCCGCTGATCGACCGGATCAACGAAGAAACGAAAAACCGCATCCTCCCCTTGATCGAGGGCGGAAAGATCGTCATCACGCAGGGATTCATAGGCTCAACGGCTCGCAGGATCACCACGACACTCGGCCGGGGCGGCTCGGACTTCTCGGCGGCAATCCTCGGCTCCGCCCTGAACGCGGAGGAGATTCAAATCTGGACCGATGTCGACGGCGTACTTACCGCAGACCCGCGCATCGCTCCCGCGGCAAGGAAACTGAGGGTCATTTCATTCCGCGAAGCGTCAGAGCTTGCCTACTTCGGCGCTAAAGTCTTACACCCGAGCACGATTCAACCCGCCGTGGAGAAGAACATCCCGGTCATCGTCCTCAATTCGAAACGGCCGCAATCGACGGGAACCCGCATCGTCGGAAATCCCCCCAAGACAAACGCGCCCGTGAAATCGATAGCGTCAAAAAAAGGGATCACGGTCATCAACATCCAGTCGACGCGCATGTTGATGGCGTACGGCTTCTTGTCATCCATCTTTGCCGTGTTCCAGAGGCACGAAACATCGGTCGATCTCGTCAGCACCTCCGAAGTGGCCGTCTCCCTGACCATCGACAACACGTCGCGCCTCGAGCAGATCGTGAAAGACCTGCAAGCCTTCGCAGACGTGACCGTGATCCGGAACCAGTCCATCATCTGCGTGGTCGGCGAGCAGATGCGCTCAACCACGGGAGTCGTTGACCGCGTGTTCAAGGCTCTCAGCAACATCAATGTGATGATGATCTCCCAGGGCGCGTCAGAAATAAACATGAGCCTCGTCGTGGACGAAGGTGTCGTCGAGCAGGCTGTCCAACAACTCCATCGGGAATTCTTCGAGCCCGTCCCGGAACTTGACCTCTTCGAACAGGTGGACGCATGAGCCAGCCCTCTCCCAAGCTTCGCCTTGCTCTTGTCGGGTACGGCAAAATGGGAAAAGAAGTGGAGCGAATAGCTCTCGAGCGCGGCATGGAAGTCACAGCCAGGGTGGACGTTGACACGCCGTCGCTCGCCGTTGATGGCGTCAGGAATGCAGATGTTGTCATCCACTTCGCATTCCCTGCTACGGTGGTGAACCACATTTCTGAGCTCGCTGCCCTCCGGAAATCCGTCGTCCTTGGCACAACGGGATGGCAGAAAGAGCGAAGCGCCATTGAGCACGCGGTGAAAGCGTCCGGTATCGGGCTTGTCCATTCGTCGAACTTCTCCATCGGCGTGAACCTTTTGAACCGGCTCGTGCGGGAGGCAGGGCTCCTCGTGAACCGCCTCGCGGAGTACGATGTCGCGGTGCACGAAATCCACCACAAAGACAAGCTCGACGCCCCGAGCGGCACAGCGCTCTCGATCGCGTCGATTCTCCTCGAGACGGTTAAACGGAAAAAAGAGCTTCTCCCGGGATCGCCCGATGGCAGGATCCGGCCGGACCAGCTTCAGGTTTCATCAGGCCGGTACGGATCGGTCGTCGGCATGCACCGGGTCGTTTTTGATTCCACTGCGGACACACTCGAGATCGTCCATACGGCAAAAAACAGATCCGGGTTTGCACTAGGCGCTGTACTTGCCGCCGAATGGATCAGAGAGAGACACGGGATGTTCACTTTTGAGGAAGTACTCGAGGACCTTTTCCAACAACGATAGGACGGAGCTATGGGACAGAAGAGAGCGTTTCAGGGAACCGGTACCGCACTTGTCACGCCGTTCAAGAAGAACGGTTCGCTTGACGAGAAGTCGCTGCGCAACCTTGTGGAATTCCAGATCAAAGGCGGCGTGCAAGCCCTGATCCCCGTTGGAACGACTGGCGAAAGCGCGACTCTGTCTTACAAGGAACACTATCGTGTCTTCGATGTCGTCATCGAGCAGGCAAACGGCCGTGTGAAAATCTTTGCCGGTACCGGGAGTAACAACACGGCTGAGGCAATCGAACAATCCCGGCAAGCAAAAAAAGCGGGCGCAGATGCTGTGCTGGTCATTGGGCCGTACTACAACAAACCCAGTCAGGAAGGGTATTTTCAACACTACCGGAAGATCGCGGAGACGGTCGATATTCCCATCATCGTCTACAACGTTCCCGGCAGAACGGGAGGCAACATCGAGGCCTCAACGACGCTGCGAATGGCTGCCGAGATTCCTCACGTCATAGCAGTGAAAGAAGCGTCGGGCAATATGGCGCAGGTGATGGAAATCGCGCGGAACAAACCTGCAGGACTCTCCCTCCTGTCCGGCGACGACGCACTCACGTTACCAATGATGGCCCTCGGAGGTGACGGATGTATCTCGGTGGTGACCAATGAAGTGCCCCGGGATTTTTCTGACCTCGTGACTCATTGTCTTCGGGGCCGATGGGACAAAGCCCGGGCACTCCACAACAAATTGCTCCCTTTGATGAACGCCAACTTCATCGAAGCCAATCCGATCCCTGTCAAAGCAGCATTAGCGATGATGGGAATGATTGAGGAGGTCTATCGCCTTCCGCTTGTCCCGCTCGCAGAGAAAAACCGCGAGAAACTCAGATCTGTCATGACGGAATTAAAGTTGATCTGAGAGAGATCATTCGCGCAATGCGCCCGACGTTCAGACTATGACTCTCAAAGAACA
>DOWV01000162.1:9105-17338 GCA_003519375.1 Bacteroidota bacterium | reverse complement strand
ATAGAGCTCTTCTATGATCAGGATCCCGCGTCTTTGGACCGAGAGGCAGCACTCCGTTCGTTCAACGAGCTTAAGTTCTTCTTGAATCAGGGCGAGGTTCGGGCTGCAACGAAATCAGCCGAGCAGGGCAATGAGGAAGGCTGGACCGTCAATAGCTGGGTGAAGAAAGGAATTCTTCTCGGATTCCGGTTGGGCACCATGCGTGACTATTCACCCGCTGCGCATTTTCGCTTCTTCGACAAGAATACGTTTCCGCTGAAGTCCCTCACCGAGGAAAGCGGAGTTCGCATCGTCCCCGGCGGGAGTTCTGTCCGCGATGGCTGCTATGTTGCACCGGGTGTTGTCATCATGCCGCCGGCCTACATCAATGTCGGAGCGTATGTTGATGAAGGAACCATGGTCGATTCCCACGCGCTCGTCGGCTCGTGCGCACAAGTCGGAAAGCGTGTCCACGTCAGCGCTGCTACTCAAATTGGCGGCGTTCTGGAGCCGATTGGCGCCCTTCCGGTCATCATCGAAGACGACGTCATGATCGGCGGCAACTGCGGCATCTACGAAGGAACGATTATCAAACGAAGGGCTGTCATCGGATCGGGCGTTATCCTGACCGGATCGACCCCAGTCTACGATCTCGTACGAAGCACGACGTACCGCCGAACAGCGACAAAGCCATTGGTGATTCCCGAAGGAGCTGTCGTCGTTCAGGGAAGCCGGCGGGTTGACGGTGAATTCGCACAGAAACATCAGATCGCCATCTACACACCGGTTATCATCAAGTACCGGGACGATAAAACAGATGCCGCAACGGCGCTCGAAGAGGGCCTTCGATGAGACGGATTCTGATTTGCGGATCCAATGGTCTCCTCGGACAGCGCCTCGCCCTTCTCCTGAGCTCGCAAACCGACTACGAAGTCCTGAACACGTCGCGAAACCGCTCCTTCGTCTTCGATGACCGGCTCTTCGACTACACGCAGCTCGATGTGACACAGAAAGGCGACGTCAAGAGCCTGATCTCGAGTTTTCATCCGACCGTCATCATCAACGCGTCCGGCGCAACCGATGTCGACTGGTGTGAACTTCATCGAGAAGACGCCTGGAAGACAAATGTCGTCGGCGTCGAAAACCTCATAGAGGCTGCGCGCAAAGTCGGCGCAAGACTCATCCACGTATCCACCGATTACGTGTTCGACGGCAACCACGGCCCCTATTCCGAAGAAGACAAGCCGAATCCGATCAGCTACTACGGCAAATCCAAACTCGCAAGCGAAAACGCAGTCCGGACGGCGAGCATTCCGTGCACGATTCTTCGCACAATTCTCCTTTACGGGTACGGAATTGGCGTCAAGGACAGCTTTCCGCATTGGGTCGTCAGGACCCTGAGCAAGGGCGGGACGATTCGGTGTGCGGAAGACCAAATTAGCAACCCGACGCACGTGAACGACCTTGCCTTTGCCGTGATCAAGGCGTTTGAGCTGAATCGCGATGGAATCTATCACATTTGCGGGCTAGAGCGGATAAGCAGGTACGATTTTGCCCATCGGACAGCGGAGGTCTTTTCGCTGGACGCCGATCTGATTACCAGGATCAAGTCAGCTGATCTGCGCCAGACGGCACATCGGCCCCTCGTCACCGGCTTCGTCACGCTCAAGGCCCAGACGGAGCTTGGACTTACGCCGATGGACACAAGACAGGGGCTTACACTCTTCAAACGAGAACTCGAGAGCAGCGGTAGAAACTGATGGAAACAAGTCGGAAGTCCCATACCAATCGACGACTCGCCGCGAGAACGGCGATGGTTGTCGTGTTCGCCATTCTCCTTGCCGGGTGCGGTTCAAGCCGGCCTGGAAGTACCCGGACAACCATTCGCGTGATGACGTGGAATATCCATCACGGCGAGGGAACCGACGGCATCATCGATATCGACCGGATTGCCAAATTGATCGTCGACGAGAAGATCGATGTTGTTGCGTTGCAGGAAATCGACCGCGGTGTGCCGCGAAGCAAAAAAATCGACATCATCACGGCCCTGGCCGACAAAACGGATCGAACGTACGCATTTGGCAAGACAATCGATTACCAGGGCGGCGACTACGGGAACGGATTCCTGACCAGATTTCCGATCCTCGAAGAACGCAACATCCTTTACAAGGAAACCTACGGGCGCGAGCAGCGGGCGGTCCTCCTCCTCGTGCTCGACTACAAGGGGCAGGAATTTGTCGTAGCGAACACTCATCTCGACAGTCGAAGCGATGACTCTGCAAGAATTACCGCCGTGCGGGAACTCAAACCTCTTCTTGCCCGATTCGCTTCACGGCCGATGCTTCTTTTCGGAGATATGAACGACCAGCCGGACAGCAAGGTCGTCGGAGAGATTTCTGAGATGATGAACGACAGCTGGACAGAGGTCGGAAAGGGAAACGGTTTAACATACCCGAGCGCTTCGCCACGAAAGCGAATTGACTACATCTTCAACCTGAAGAAACAAACAACGGACAGCATCTCCACGCTTGTTCGGCTCCTGCCGGTGTCGGCACGCGTCGTCCAATCGACGGCGTCGGATCACCTGCCGACAATCGTAGAGTTCACACTTGCTACCGGAAATTAGAAAGGTGGTTGAATAATAACCATGCTCGACCTAAAGTTCATCCGAGACAACGCGGAATTGGTCCAACGCGGAGCGGAAGCAAAAGGGATGACCATCGATATTCCGACGATCCTTTCCCTCGACGAGCAGCGCCGTAAGCTGATCCAGGAGGGCGAAGCATTGAAAGCCAGGCGCAACGAGGTGTCGGCGCAGATCGGGAAAGCAAAGAAATCAGGCGGCGACGCATCTGATGCTATCGCAGAGATGGAAGCGGTCAAGAACCGCATTCAGGCGCTCGATGCTGATCTCCGCACAACTGAGGCAAAGCTGAATGAACTCCTGCTCACCGTGCCAAACGTGCCGCATCCTTCGGTTCCTTTTGGACGGACGCCGGAGGACAACAAAGAGGTGTTCCGCTGGGGTGAGCTCCCCGTGGTCGACTTCCCGCTCAAGCCGCATTGGGAAATCACCGACCGGCTCGGCATCATCGACTTCACGCGTGGCGCCAAAGTGACCGGTGCGGGCTTCCCTTTCTATGTCGGCCGGGGAGCAACGCTCGAGCGCGCCCTCATCAATTTCTTTATCGATCAGGCGATCCAGCGCGGCTACAAAGAAATCCAGCCGCCGATTGTGGTCAACGAGGACAGCGCGCGCGGCACGGGTCAGATTCCTGACAAGGAAGACCTGATGTACATCGTCGAACGTGATCAGTTCTATATGATCCCGACAGCGGAAGTGCCCGTCACCAATTTCCACCGTGACGAGATGCTGGGGGAAAAAGAGCTCCCCATTCGTTATGCCGCATACACCCCTTGCTTCAGACGCGAGGCGGGATCCTACGGCAAAGATGTTCGCGGCCTGAACCGCCTGCACCAGTTCGACAAGGTTGAGTTGGTGAAATTCGTTCACCCCTCCGCCTCGTACGACGAGCTCGACGCGCTCCGGACAGACGCGGAACATCTCCTGCAACTCCTCGGCCTTCCTTATCGTACATTGCTGATGTGCACGGGCGACATGGGTTTCACCCAGACGAAGAAATTCGATCTCGAGGTTTGGGCTCCCGGCCAGAATAAATGGCTGGAAGTCTCATCTTGCAGCAATTTCGAGGCGTTTCAAGCCAGGCGTATGAACTTACGCTTCCGTCCGGTGAACGGTTCGAAGCCGGAATTTGTTCATACTCTGAACGGATCAGGACTTGCATTACCCCGGGTCGTCGCAGCTCTCATTGAGCACTATCAGACTCCGGAAGGAAAAGTGGTCATCCCGAAAGCACTGCATCCCTACACACATTTTGAAGTACTCGGATAACCCGGACTCCCATTCAGTTTCACATTAACAGATCTCGATGAAGCCCCTTCTCAGGCTAAAGCCATATTTTCTTCGGTATAGACGAACCCTCCTGTGGGGAGTCCTCACAGTTGTCGGAAGCAACCTGTTCACCGTCGTGCAGCCGATGTTCCTCGGCTTCGCGATCGACGAGCTGAAAACCGGCATCGAAAGCCACGCCGTCGTAGCCGGCGATCTCCTGATGTGGGCAGCGATCATCGTCAGCTTCTCGGTCGTGGCGGGCGTTTTTACCTTTTTGACCCGGCAGACCATTATCGTTGTGTCGCGGCTGATCGAGTTCGATCTTCGCAACGACTTTCTTGCACACATGCAGCGTCTGTCATACTCGTACTACCAAAATACTCCGACGGGCGACTTGATGGCGCACGCGACGAACGACATCGCCGCCGTACGGAACGTGGTGGGCCCGGGCGTCATGTATCCGACGGACACGCTCATGACTTTCGTGATGGTTCTTGCCCTGATGCTTTTGAAGGATTGGCAGCTTACACTTCTCGCCTTGATACCTCTTCCTTTTGTTTCTTTCGTCGTCTATCAGGTGGGGCAAAAGATACATGCGAAATCACTTGACCGGCAAGCACAGTTCTCACTCCTGACGACGCGTGCCCAGGAGAACCTCTCAGGAATTCGAGTGATAAAGTCGTATGTCCGGGAAGCTCACGAAATCGAGCTCTTCAGCAAGCTGAGCTGGGACTACCTGAAAAAGAACCTCGTTCTTGCCCGGATACAGTCGCTCCTCTGGCCGCTCATGTTCGCCATCATTGGCTGCTCGATTATTATCACGTTGTACGCGGGCGGTTTGCGGGTCATCGACGGCAGGCTGTCGATCGGATCGCTCTCGGCATTCCTCGCGTATCTCGTTATGCTTATCTGGCCTGTCATCGCGTTCGGGTGGGTCTTGAGCATGCTGCAGCAAGGCGCCGCTTCAATGGAACGCCTCTGTAAAATTCTCGATACCGAGCCTGAGATCAGGAACACGAGTTTGACCGATTCCGGAATACGCGGCATTGAAGGCGAGATTGAGTTCCGCCATGTGCGATTCACACACGCCGGGGCTCCGAGGCCAACACTTGAAGAGATCAACCTGAAGATTAGCCGCGGCATGACTCTGGCCGTCGTCGGGTACACAGGATCAGGCAAGACGACGCTCGTGAACCTCATCCCGCGCCTCTATGATATCACCGGCGGCCAGCTGCTGATCGACGGTACCGAAATCAAAAGGATCCCTGTCGAGGTCCTCCGGGCAAATATCGGGTATGTACCCCAGGAGACGTTTCTTTTCTCGGATACATTGACAGAGAATATCCGGTACGGCACGGACGACGGGACACAGGAGCACATTCAACAGGCAGCGGAGATTTCACAAATCGCCCACGATGTGCTGGAATTCCCGAATCAGTTTGAGACGATGATCGGCGAACGCGGCATCACACTCTCCGGCGGTCAAAAGCAGCGGACGAGCATAGCCCGCGCGCTCATACGGCAGCCCAAGATCCTGATCCTGGACGATTGCCTTTCGGCGGTCGATACATATACCGAAGAAGAAATCCTCCGAAGGCTGCGGGAATTCATGAAAGGCAGAACCAGCATCATCATCAGCCATCGCATTTCGACGGTTAAAGATGCCGACATGATTATCGTGCTGGATAAAGGCCGCATCGTGGAGCGAGGTACCCACAACGAACTCGTGGCCAGGGGCGGCATCTACGCTGACCTGAACGAGAAACAGCTGTTGGAACGGGAGCTGGAAGAGCTTTAACAATGCAAAAGTCAAAATGAAGAGTTAAAAATGGCAGAACCAGAAGACATTAAGGACCGGACGTTTCGGTTTGCCCTCGCCATTATCTCTCTGGTTGAATCACTGCCGGACACTATTTCAGCAAAAACAATCGGAAAACAGCTCATTCGATCCGGCACTTCCGTTGGCGCAAACGTAGAGGAAGCCACCGCGGCTCACAGCAAGAACGATTTCATTTATCGAATGAATGTGGCATTGCGCGAAGCCCGCGAGACCCTTTACTGGCTCAGGTTATTGGACGCCTCCGAGGTGCTGGAAAAGCAACTTTTGACAGGCGTACTCAAGGAAGCCGACGAGATCACGAGAATACTTGGAGCCATCGTGAGCTCAGCACGAGGCAAGCGAAAATCCTAAGATGTATCTCACGTAACTCCCTTTTTTAATTTTGCATTTCCCATTTTTCATTGATTTATGCACGAAGAAGAAGTACTCGGTAAAGCATACGACGCACGCCTCATGAGGCGGTTGCTGAAGTACCTCGGCCCCTACCGCTGGCACGTTGTGACCGGAATTGTTCTCAGCGTACTCATGAGCGCAATGGAGGCAATCCGGCCGTATTTCACGAAAATTGCGGTCGATGTCAACATTGCCCAGGGAGATCGTCACGGATTGCTGATGACGGCGCTTCTGTTCCTGTCCGTCCTGATTGTCCGCGGCCTTGTTCAGTATGCGAATGCCTATCTGACCCAGTGGATTGGCCAGCGCACCATCTACGACCTCCGGATGGAGATCTTTACGCATCTCCAGCACCTCTCACCCAGATTCTTCGATAAGAATCCGATAGGCCGGCTCATCACGCGAGTCACGAATGACGTCGAAGTGCTGAACGAGATGTTCTCCTCCGGCATCGTCATGGTGTTCACGGATGTTTTCACGATTGTCGGCATATTCTATTTCATGTTCACGATGAATTGGGAGCTGGCCCTCGTCTCCCTGAGCGTCCTTCCGATATTGTTCTACGGAACATTTCTCTTCCGCCGAAAAGCCCGCGAGGCATACCGCGACGTCCGCATACAAGTGGCCCGGATCAACTCCTTTATGCAGGAGCATATCACCGGCATGGTAGTGGATCAGATCTTCAACCGGGAGAAGAAATCGTTCGAGAAATTCTCACAGATCAACGCGGCTCATCGTGACGCCAACATACGGTCGATTTTCTACTATGCCGTGTTCTATCCGGGTATCGACCTGATTGGAGCGCTTTCCATCGGCCTGATCATCTGGTATGCAGGCGGTAATATCCTCGGCGGCGCCGTCACCCTCGGAACCGTGATGGCATTCATCCAATTCAATGAGATGTTTTGGAGACCCATTCGCGATCTCTCGGAAAAATACAACATCCTGCAGACGGCGATGGCTTCTTCCGAGCGCATCTTCCAATTGCTGGACGACAAAACAATGTCGACAGTCCCGCAATCACCAACGCCTCTCCCCACTGCCCGCGGTGAGATCGAGTTCCGGAACGTCTGGTTCGCCTACAACACGCCCTCCGATGGGCCGCGCTCCCCGGAGTGGGTCCTGAAAGACATCTCATTCCACGTCAAACCGGGCGAAACCGTCGCGCTGGTGGGCCATACCGGCGCGGGAAAGACATCGATCATCAGCCTCCTCAGCCGGTTTTACGAAAATCAAAAGGGCTCGATCCAGGTCGACGGAATCGATATCGGGCAGGTGAAACCGGCCGATCTCAGAAAACATATCGCAGTCGTGCTGCAGGATGTTTTCCTCTTCTCCGGTGACATCAAGGGAAACATCAGCCTGGGCGATCAGTCTATTCCGCTTGAGCGTGTCAAAGCGGCAGCGCGCGTTGTCGGCGCGCATCGATTCATCGAGCAGCTACCTAACCAATACGATGCCGAGGTAAAAGAGCGCGGCGCCACGCTCTCGGTCGGCCAAAAACAGCTCCTTTCGTTTGCACGCGCACTGGCATTCAATCCGAAGATTCTTGTGCTCGACGAGGCAACATCCAGCGTGGATACCGAAACGGAAATACTCATCCAGGCGGCAATCAGGAAACTGCTTAGAGGCCGCACGTCGATCGTCATCGCTCACCGGTTGTCAACGATTCAGAGCGCCGACAAGATTATTGTTCTGCATAAGGGAGAGATTCGCGAGATGGGGACGCATCAGGAACTCCTTGCCAACGACGGCATTTACCGAAAGCTGTACCGGCTCCAGTACAAGGACCAGGAGATCAGGACGTAAGCTTCAGAGAGAGCACATACCATGTCCCAACACAAGATCATTACCCTCGAGCGCCACATCATTGAGGGGGAACGGGCCCACCCAGGCGCCAGTGGAAGCTTCTCCGGCCTCTTGCGCGATCTTACGCTCGCGTTCAAACTCATCTGGCGGGAGGTAAGCAAGGCAGGACTTGTCGATATCCTCGGCTCACTCGACCGCGAGAACATCCACGGCGACGACGTGAAGAAACTTGACATCTTCGCCAACGATACCATCTTCAAAGCAATGGATCATGGCGGGCATCTCTGCATCATGGCTTC
>DOWV01000162.1:5666-8862 GCA_003519375.1 Bacteroidota bacterium | reverse complement strand
ATTTTCTCGCTCTACAGGCGCTCCACCTCTTCGGGACCGGGTTCAATGGAGGATTGTGTGCAGCCGGGCTACAAGCAGGTCGCTGCAGGCTACGCGATGTACGGATCGTCGACGATGATCGTCTTCAGCACCGGAGACGGCGTGCATGGTTTCACGCTCGATCCCAGTATTGGCGAGTTTCTCCTGTCACACGAAAATATCCGCATCCCGCGAAAAGGGAAGATCTACAGTGTCAACGAAGGGAATTACCACCGCTGGTCGGAAGGGATGAAAAAGTACATCCAGTATCTCTGCAAAGAGGACAAGTCGACAGATCGGCCCTACTCGGCACGCTACGTCGGATCACTTGTCGGTGACATCCAGCGCACCCTCCTCTACGGCGGCATCTTCATGTACCCCGGCGACACGAAAAATCCCAGGGGCAAACTCCGGCTCATGTACGAGGGGAATCCAATGGCCTTTCTGGTCGAGCAGGCAGGCGGCCATGCGACTGACGGTTTCAAGCGGATTCTCGACATCCAACCCGCCTCTTTGCACGAACGAACACCCCTGTTCCTCGGAAGCCGGGAGGATGTGCTCACCGCCGAGCAATTCCTCCAGGGTAAGCGAGATCACTGACCGCCGAACGGCCGTGAAAAAAATTCAACTCATCAATAAGGCCACGTTCGTTGTTGTAGACGTAGAAACAACCGGCATGAGCTCCGTCGACGACCGGATCACCGAGATCGCTATGATGAAGGTGCAGGACGGAGTTCTCGTCGACGAGTTTTCAACGCTCGTGAACCCCCTCCTCACCATTCCGGCATACATCACTTCCATGACGGGAATCGACAACGTGATGGTCCAGAATGCACCGACCGCGCGTGAAGTCGTGCCGTTTGTTGCGGAATTTCTGGGTGACGCTGTTTTTGTCGCCCACAACGCCGCATTCGACTGGGGATTTGTTACACAGACGGCGCGACGCGAACGCGCGCTGGAGCTCCACAATCCGCACTTGTGCACCGTCAAGCTGGCGAGCCGGATACTTCCCCACCTCCCGAGTAAATCTCTTGGCCCCGTTGCGCAACACCTGAATATAACAATCCCCGAACGCCACCGGGCCTCCGGGGATGCCTATGCAACCGCTCTGGTTCTCGTCAAGTTTCTTTCCTACGTGCAGAGGAAAGAGAACATCAAGACCGTCGACGAACTTCTGAAGTTTCAGTATGGCCGGCGCCCCGGATTTACCCGGAGCTGAACCGATCTCAGCACGTCAGCCCGCCGCGCCCCTACGAGTCCTTCTTTGCCGCCCACTTCTTCAGGAACGTAAACACTTTGTCACGATCGTGGTGATCTCCGCTTTCGAGCTCACCGGTATCCTGCGAGTGAAGAAACTTGCCATTGCCGTCCAGAACAAAGAGATGAGGATACCCCTTGATGGTCGGATACTTCCCGAGAAACTTCTCATTCTTATTCTCTTTGCTCCAGTTCACCTTCACCACGATGTAGTTCGAATGAAGGAACTCAGAAACGTCTTTGTTATCCTGGAAGAACTTGTCGAGTTTGCGGCACCAGATGCACCACTCTCCCCCGACATCCAGCATAATCCGCTGACCGGATTTCGCCGCCAGCGTGACGGCAGCTTTGAGATCCTTTTCGGGGTCTCGCTGCGGATCGAATTTCTCCCGTTGTTCCGTCTCTCCTTTTGTGGTGTCCTTCGTCTGTGCAATCATCTGGCCGAAGGCCAGGGACAATGCTACCAGGATGAGAATAATCTGACGTTTCATACGATCCCTTTCATTTAGGGAGGAGATTAGTGTGATAAACATCGCAAGTTGAAATTCCAGATCAAAGACAAAGATGAACCGCCAAGTCCGCCAAGAGCGCCAAGTAATTGAAGTATAGACTGGAATTGGATCCACACATCTTCTTCGCGGCCCTTTGCGGTCTTTCTTGCCCCGAAGCTCCCTTTCGGGGGCGGTTCGATCTTCAACACCCTGATAGAGAAAAGCTCATCGGCGCACAGGTCGAGGAACGGTGTACAGCCCTTCGTTCCCTTCCCTATCCACTCCCTGCACTCCGAAAAGATAGTCATCCTTTGAGACCTTTAGTGTAATCGTCGTGTCGGCCGTGAAAACCGACTTTTCCCACACAGAGGCGTTCGTTTGCCGATAGCGAATGAGGTACCCCGCCAGGTCAGGCTCGGGATTCTTCGTCCACCGCAAAACGGTGTCATAGCCAGGTTGAGACGTGAGGACCGCGACATTTTCCGGCGGCCTCGGAGCCGAGGCAAGCGTAGCCATTGCTGCCGCATTGATTTTCCCCACGTTTGCGCAGTACTCATAGTCGACGAACTTCGGCAAATCTCCGTATTCCTTGCCGTTTTCGACCCTGACATTCTGATGCTGGTGATCGTAATTTTCCTTCACTTCACTGAATCGAACCGCCCTGAATCCCCGGTCGTGGAATGGGCGATGATCGCCGCCGCGGAGGAAGCGATCGAGACGGTAAATAAGCGCCACACCAAATTTCGGGTTGTACCGCTCCCCGATTTCTTTGATGTAACGGGCAAGAGAACGCGAGCCACCGTCGTTCTCGAGCCCCAGAGAAATCCGCTGGCGGAAGGCAAATCCTGTGTCAACCGGACTGAATGCCTCCGAGAAGAGCCGAATGTACCGATTTTCCTTCGTGCCATCACCCGCCACCGTGCTCCCGACAATGTCATTGTTGAATACGGCCTCGACCTTCAGATTGCGGTTTTTCGCCATCTCGGCCCAGGCGGCAGCACCGAGCAATCCCTGCTCTTCTCCGGCGACAGCCATAAACACGATCGTGGCATCAAAGGAGTATTTGCTCATCACCCTCGCGAGCTCCAGCACGATCGCGGTTCCGCTCCCGTCGTCGTTTGCTCCGGGGGCATCAGTCGTTGCATCGGTGGCGCTTCCCGGCATCGAGTCATAATGTCCGCTGATAACGATGATACGGTCGGAAGATGGCCCCGCAGGTTCCGGCCTCAGCGTTGCGACAACATTCACTACCCGGGTGGGAGAGGCGATCCGCTGCGACACGGGCGCAATCGTCTCAAAAAACTCGACGCTCATTCTTCCATGGCTGGCCTGGGCATAGCGCTCGAGTTCACTCTTGAGCCATCGCCGCGCCGCACCAATCCCGCGGGTGTCGCTCAGAGTGTCCGACAACGTGTTGCGGGTCCCGAAGC
>DOWV01000162.1:4551-5533 GCA_003519375.1 Bacteroidota bacterium | reverse complement strand
TTTTTCGCGGATACCTCCCGCACAATCTTTTCGACGAACACATTTTTCTTTGGCGGCTGCTGGCCGAATGCTGAAGCCGCGATCGTCAAACCGCACAAGATCCCCGCAATAAGTTTCTTCATACTCGCTTTCCTTTCGCGCGCCTTCTGCTAACGCGCAGCTCGCATCCGAACATCTCCGATGCATCCATCAGGTCAGTCATCCAATGAATCAATGACCCGATGGCTCGATGACTCATTCGCCCGATCCCCGATGGCCCGATGACCCGATGGCCCGATTCCTACATTCCCCTCACCACATCCGGATACTTCGATCCGGCGGCCGTGTTGAAAACAATCACCTGATCAGATTCGCCGACCCGACCTTCACTTAACAGGTGTCGCAGCGATGCAAAAGCCGCCGCCCCTTCCGGACAGATAAAGAGCCCTTCACTACTTGCGATCTCATAGACTTCGGCGACTGTTTCTTTGTCGCTCACCGCTACGGCGCTGCCATTGCTCTTGTAGACTGCATCGAGAATCAGATGGTCGGCGAATGCTTTGGGCACCCGCAATCCTGAGGCGATGGTCTCTGCCCCCTCCCAGAATTGGGAGTCAGGCCTCCCCTCCTTGAACGCACGAACGATGGGGGCACAGCCGGTGGACTGGACGGAGACCATCTTCGGCCGTTTGCTCGAGATCCAACCCAGTTGCTCCATTTCGTCAAACGCCTTCCACATTCCGATAAGTCCCGTTCCGCCTCCGGTAGGATACACGATCACATCGGGCAATTGCCATTCAAGTTGTTCTGCCAGCTCGTAGCCCATCGTCTTCTTTCCCTCCAGCCGGTACGGTTCTTTCAGCGTCGAGACGTCGAACCAGCCCGGATGTTCCTTCCGCCTTTCATTCATTCGCTTCGCCGCATCGCTTATGTTTCCGCGGACAAGCTCGACGTGGGCCCCGCAGACGAGACACTCCTTGATATTGATCTCGGGTGTGTCTTC
>DOWV01000162.1:0-4318 GCA_003519375.1 Bacteroidota bacterium | reverse complement strand
TCCTTCATCATGAGCCTGGGAAGCCCCAGGAGACTACCAAGCTTCGGCATTGGAGTCAATGGCGAAATGCGCTCACCTAACGAAACGACGTTTTCCGGGCGCTCTATCGGGAGCAGTTCAGAGTACTTCCAGAGAGTGTCAAGTCGCTCTTTGAGGATGGATGGAGTAATTGACTTGCGTGCCGCTTGCAGATCGTAGCGAGCCGCGAGAGACTTTCCGCAAGTGCGGCAGATTGTCTGCACTTCGTGGGGAGAGTGTCGATCTCCGCAAACGCTGCATTCGAGATGAGTAAGGAAGTTCACGGGCGTTCTCAAGGTTTGAGATCAGAGGATGGAAGTTTTTTTTCTGAAACACTGGAACTCAATGTAGAATGAGAATGTTGGAGAATCAAGGCAAAAGGAAGTATATTCCTTTCGACAGTGGAACCACCACCAGCTTCGCTCTGGACAATCTCTTCCACTGGGGAGAAAAGACCATCATGAAGACACGACTTCTCGCTCTCTGCGGAATCATGCTCGCTGTGAGCTCCACGTCCAACGCCCTGCCCCGGTTTTCAAGCCGGATGAATCTTCCATGCAAGAGTTGCCACGTCAACCCTTCGGGCGGCGGCATGAGAAATCAATTTGGTCAGGACTTCGGGAGAGAACAGCTCGCCGTCAAACAATGGCAGCAGGAATACGGCCTCGAAGAATTCTCAACGAAGATTTCTGACTTTCTCTCGTACGGGTCGGATTTCAGATTTCTCTCTTTTTATCAGACCAGGTCAAACCCGGACGCATCGTCGACCTCGTTCTTTCCGATGCAGATGGATCTTTACCTGAACCTGGCAGTGTCCAAGAAAATTAGCCTCTACCTGAATCCGGCATTCGGCCCGTACAACCGTCTCGAAGCCTTCGTGGTGGCAAAAGTGTTGCCTGTCTCCGGCTACATCAAGGCCGGCAGGTTTGCTCCTCCGCATGGTCTTCGCCCCGACGATCACACATCGTTCACGCGCCAGGCAACCCCATTCCGCAACAACACGGGTCAGCAATCAGGAGTTGAGTTCGGATTCGGTCCGTCGCCCTTTCGCTTGATGGGCGCGGTCACCAACGGCATGAGCGGCGATATTGACGGCGGACTTGCGAAGGCGGTCTTCGGTAAAGTTGAGGCCAATGGCTCGCTGGGACCTGTCAATCTCCTCGGAGGAATTTCATCGTATAACGACGCATCGAGCGGAGAGAAGCTCAACCTTCAGGAAGCCTACGGCGCGGTGACGTTGTGGCAGCGTCTTACGGTCATCGGAACGATGGAGCGGATACAGGGGAACTCGCCCGCCATGAGCGTGAATTCGGATCGCAACCAGCGAAACGGGGTGGGCGCCAATCTCAAACAGCTTGCTTTGATGGTCGAAGCCGATTACCTGCTGACCGATGGGGTCGATTTCAAGTTGATGTATGATTTCTTCGACCCAAACACAGATGTGAAAGGCGGCTCGGCAACCAGGTACTCGGCCGGGATCGAATTCATTCCGGTCAGCGGTGTGGAGGTGCGACCCCTGCTCCGATACACCGAAGACACTCTCCTGCGCAGGAATATCACCGACCTGCATGTGTTATTTCATATCTACCTTTGAGCCGGACAACAGCAAGATATATCGTTGTGCGCCCTTCCGGCGATCAATTGCAATTGTCCTGTCACGTCGAGAAATAAGGAGGATCATGCTATGAGAAATCTCCGATGCTTTCTTGGCCTATTTCTTCTCTCTTCCGTCCTTCTGTTCCCGCTTGACGCATCCAGCCAGAGCATCAGGTGGTTTGCTTTCACTCCTCATGTGATACGGTACGATCGATCCGATCCAGTCTTCTTCGAAGCAAAAGTCAGCGGTGCGCCCACGAGCGTTGCCTTCGAATACAATGGAACCGATGTCGCGATGTGGGATGATGGCTCGCATGGTGATAGAATTGCGCTTGACAGTGTCTACACAATCACGTTCCAAGTCAGCCAGGTCATCAGCAAACTCACCGCAGCCGATGTCTATCGACCCTTTATCGGATATTGCAAGCTGTACGGAGGGACCACTGTGGTACTGCAGCTCAACGTCTTCGCTGAAATCTGGACGGAATCCGTCCCGCTTGTCGATGTGCAGCAACTGGATTCCGCCGCGCAGGCAGCCGCCAACCTTGTGAACATCGTGGGCCAGGTCTCAGCAGACAATTTCGATGCCCGTCCATGGTCACGAAGATTCTACCAATTTTTCAACGACGATTATGATTTCTTGAATATTATCCTGATGCCTTCGTCACCGAAGAACCGGTATCACTTTACAGTGAATAATTCAGTCCGTGGTGTGGGTCCCCCTCCCCGCTCTGAGATAGATGCTTCGGGCCAGTATGGTAGCGCCGGCAAACTCGTGGGCGTCTCTGTATTTCCCATTCCAGGGTATTTCGATGGTGCAGAGGTCGGCTACCAGCATGAGCTGAGTCACCAGTGGATTAATTTTCTTTCCGGTACGCCATTCCAAAGCGGCATTCCTCATTGGCCACTCTCTGACGTCGCTTCCGGAGTGATAGGGTTGAGCATTCCAGGCTCTAACGTCGGTGGGCAGTTTCCGTATCGACTTGTTCCGGAAGGGAACAACTATCGCCTCATTTTCGAAACGGACGTTCCTTCGTTCAACGACCTCGAGCTATACCTCATGGGCTTACTGCCTGCCGATTCAGTGAAACCTCACTTTGTTTTCGATAATCAGAATCAAACCCCTCAAGCGGGTGGGCTGCTCCTGGGACCCGTGACCAACATTTCGATTGATAGCCTGGTGTCGCGGATCGGGAAACGGGTGCCAGCGTTCGACAGTTCTAAAAAACAATTCCGCATCGCCACAATTATCATCTCTGGCTCCCCGCTTTCAGCTGCGGAAATGTCGTTCTATGACTTCTTCGCCAAACGTGCTGGACTCAAGACGACCGTTCCCTTCTCGAGTGGTTTACTCAGAGGCATTGCAAAACCCTTCTATGTTTCGACGGGAGGAAGAGGGGAATTGGATCCTTCGCTCGGAGCGAGGATTGTCAGCGTTTCCGAGAGAAACAGTGAGAGGCCTACGTTATCCGCGTTGTACCAAAACTACCCAAATCCGTTTAATCCGTCGACATCGATTCGTTTTCGTATACTACAAAGGAGTCATGTGACCCTCACTGTCTACGAAGTGCTGGGTAGAGAACTTGCGAAATTGGTGAGTGGAGAACTTGACGCTGGAGAATATGATGTTCGATGGAATCCGATTGCTCTGTCGAGTGGGGTCTATTTCTACCGTATTCAAGCAGGTAGATTTGTTGATACGAAGAAACTTCTCTTGCTCAGATAAAAGGGGAACTGCAGCTAACAGCAGGCACTACGATGGCGACACTTGGACTGATCAACGCCAACTTCGGTGTTCCTATTCCACCTTCTCAATTTTGATTGTGTTCGTGGAACCTCTTGAGAGAAGTGGCAATCCCGCCGTATAGACGACGTAATCCCCCGATTGTACATATTGAAGGTTTCGGAGTTCTTCATTGATTCGCTTGAAAGCGGTGTCAGTGTCGACCACGAAATTGGGTACAATAATCCCCCGAACACCCCATACGAGATTGAGGCGCCGGAGAATCTTGTCGCGCCCAGTGATTGCCAGGATATTTGCCTTCGGCCTGTACTTCGCTGTGTTTATGGCGCTGAATCCCGAGTGAGTAATTACCACAATCGCTTTCGCATCGATTTCGTTGGCAATAACACACGCCGCCCTGCCAATGGCGTCAGAAACCGTCAGTTCTTCTGCTTTTGGGGCGTGGGCGATATCGAGGTGGTGCTGGTAACGAACCTCGGCCTTTCGAATTATGCGGTCCATAGTCAGCACAGCTTCAACCGGATAGCTTCCAACAGATGTTTCCGCACTGAGCATAACGGCGTCGGCTCCGTCAAGGACTGCATTGGCCACGTCATTTGCTTCAGCTCTGGTTGGGCGCGGGTTCTCGATCATCGACTCCAGCATCTGCGTGGCTATGATGACAGGGACTCCCACTTCGTTGCACAAGCGCACGACCATCTTCTGAATAATGGGGACATCCTCAGGCGGGAGCTCGACGCCGAGATCTCCCCTTGCGAGCATCACAACATCAGACTCCTCGATGATCGATGCTATTGATTCCACAGCTTCGCCGCGCTCAATCTTCGCAATAATCGGAATCCGTTTACCCTTCGGAGCTTCTTTGATGAGAAACTCACGCAACTGACGAAGATCAGCGGCAGATCGCACGAAGGAGAGCGCGACGTAGTCGATATCATTCGCAAGCCCGAACCGGAGATC
>DOWV01000007.1:3208-3588 GCA_003519375.1 Bacteroidota bacterium | reverse complement strand
TTAACCTGGGATGAAGTATCTGAACTGAGCGTTGACCCCGTAACAGGATTAAATGACTTTGAAGGATATCGTGTCTATCGGTCAACCGATCCGACGTTTTTGGATCCGAAACTGATCTCCAATGCTCTCGGAACCGGTCCGCTCCAGGGAAGCAACGGTAAGCCCCTCGTCGCGTTCGATATCAAGAATGGAGTCAAAGGATTCTCATCGATGGCGGTGGAAGGAGTGCAGTATTATCTGGGCGATGACGCGGGATTAACGCACACGTGGGCCGATACGTCGGTCAACAACGGCCAGCTCTATTATTATGCAGTGACTTCCTACGATCATGGTGCCGACACGCTTGATTTCCATTTCTATCCTTCTGAAAACCCGATCAC
>DOWV01000007.1:0-2975 GCA_003519375.1 Bacteroidota bacterium | reverse complement strand
CGTCAGCCCTGGTGCGGCGGGCAGGAAGCGGAACAGGCACTCTCGATCTGAAGATCCTCAATTCAAAGGACGTGCCGGCGGACCATGTGCTCTTGTTGAAGTTCCATACGGATGACAGCACGAATGTTCGCGCCGACTACTACGAACTCATCGACAGCTCCAACGGCAAACGACTGATCTCAAAAGGCACCGATCTGCTGGGCGCGGGAACCGGCCAGATTGGTGCCGGATTGCTTCCCATTGTCTATACCCCCGAAACCACATGGGTTGATCACGGTGCGAGCGCGTTCAGAAGCGGGAATAGTACGAACGTCAAACTTTCGGCTTCGTATCAATATGTCGAACCGAACAATCGCTTCCGCACCGGCTATCCGGTCAGTTTTACGATTACCTTCGGCAATTCGTACATCGATACTTCGCTCAACGGCATCGGTGCAAAACTCAGGAGCCGCCCGGTCAAGTACAGGGTCGTCGGTCATGAAGCTTCAGGCGACATTCAACTAAAAACATTCTTGTACGACGATGATAATGACAGCACTCTCAGTTCACCTGCCGAGTACATGGATGTGGTTTCATACTTGCCCGGTTCGCGGGCACCGCGCGTGACGTGGCGAATCCGCCTGGATACAACAGGACAATACCTCAGGGGTCCCGTTGTGCTCCCCCGCAACGGGGACATCTATGATGCAGTTGTCAGGGTTCCATTCGGCGAAGGAGATGTGTTCGCGTTCACCACGATATCGGAGCGCCTGGACAATACTCTGGCAAAACAGCAATTCTCCAATGACCCGTATGTCGTGCCGAATCCCTACGTGGGATTTGCAAGTTTTGAGCCGGAGCGTTTTGGCGTCACGGGGCGGGGCATCAGGCGGATGGAATTTCGCGGCCTTCCGGCGAATTGTACCGTCCGGATTTTTGCCGTCAACGGCGATCTCGTCCAAACACTTCGTCATGATGGATCAACAGAGGGTATGGTTCCATGGGACCTTCGAACAAAAGACAATCTCGAGATCGCACCCGGCCTCTACATTTTCCATGTCGAAAGCGAACTCGGGACGAAGATGGGCAAGTTTGCCGTCATCAAGTAGAATAGTCAAAGAGCGGGCTTAGAATGAATACACTAGACGCACTTGTTCGCACAAGTCAGAGGTTGGTTGTCGCTCTCCTGGTTACCACTTCAGCCGCTGGAATTCTTTGTGGACAATCGAAGACGGGGACCACCGTCGGCGCATTTCTGCTCATTGAACCGAGTGCACGCCTCACCGCAATGGGGAACGCCGGCGCCGCGATGTATGACGAAGTAATGGCGGGATACTACAATCCGGGTGCATACGGGCGCCTGGAACGATCCGATATTCAATTTACATACAGTGCCTGGCTCGCCGGGATCTCCTACAATCACGCGGCGGTGGCTGTCACAACCGGTTCCTCCGGCGCCTTGGCGCTTACGATCGCCTCGCTCAGTTCTGGTGAAATTGCGGTCAGGACTGTTCAGCAGCCGTTGGGAACTGGCGAACAGTATACTGTCACGAATACTGCTATCGGCCTTGGCTATGGCTATCGTCTCACCGAGAGATTCTGTGCGGGTATTCAAGTCAGTTACATCCGTGAAACGATTTGGCACAGCTCATTGTCCGCCGTCGCCGTGAATTTCGGAACGCTGTATCAAGTGTCGGCAGATGGACTTCAAATCGGGGCAAGCCTTTCGAATTTTGGCACGCGCGCAAAATATTCCGGAACTGACACAAGAATCCGATTTGACAATGATGCGTCAGCACATGGAGATAACAGCAACCTGCCAGGTGAAGTCTATCTGGAAGAATTCGGTCTCCCGATCGTGTTCCGGGTCGGGCTCTCCTATCCTGTTCAGATTGATGCCGACAACAAGCTGCAACTTGCTATTGTAGCCTTCCATCCCAGTAACAATACCGAAAGTGTCAGCGTTGGGGGGGAGTGGAAATTCTTGAACCTTGTCGCGCTTCGTGCGGGTTATCAGCACTTGTTTCAGAAGGACTCAGAGGTTGGACTGACGCTCGGTGGCGGATTGGAATATGAGTTCTTCGACTTCCCGGTGCGCGTGGACTACGCATGGGCGGCACACGGTTTGCTCAAGGATACTCAACGTCTGACTGTGGGATTCCGCTTCTGAATGTATCCGTTGCTTTTTCCATTCATGCCGCCTAGCCTAACAGCACCAGTGCCGTGTTGTCAAACCACGACTTTACCATGAAATCGCCAAAACGAACGACTGCACCGGGAATGCTTCAAACAAAATATGGTCATTTTTCCGAAGACGGAAAAGAATATGTAATCCGCGGACCTCAGACACCGCGTCCATGGTCGAATGTTGTCAGCAATGGAGATGCGGGTTTCATCGTGTCACAATCCGGCGGGGGATACAGTTGGCGCGGGAACGGACAGGTGAACCGCTTAACGCGCTGGGAACAGGATATCCTGAAAGACGAATGGGGAAAGTACCTCTACCTTCGCGATACTGCCACCGGCAAGGTGTGGTCAGCGGCATGGAAACCGATCTGCGCGGAACCGGACGAGTATCGAGTGCGATACGGGATGGGATATGCCGTGTTCACTTCCTCCAATGAAGGCATCGAAACGGAGTGGACGATGTTTGTCGCCCCGCAAGAACCGATCGAACTCTGGAAGGTCGTTGTCCGCAACCGGTCGCGCAAAGCGCGCAAACTTCAACTCTTCACATATTTTGAATGGGGACTGGGGATGGCCCCGGACTGGCATCGAGAATTCCATAAATGCTTCGTTGAAACATCTTTTGAGGAAGGTTCGAACTCCATTCTGGCGACGAAGCGTCTTTGGGAAGTCCCGTCGGAAAACGGACATTGGAACGTCGACTGGCCGTACGTCGCATTCCATTCATCAAGTGTAAAACCGGCCTCGTTCGATTGCAGCAAAGAAAACGTCCTTGGCAACTACGGATCGGCTGCAAACCCGAAGGGAAT
>DOWV01000346.1:17166-17397 GCA_003519375.1 Bacteroidota bacterium | reverse complement strand
TCGATATTCTCGTTGTTCAATTCACGGACGATCGCGTGGATGCGAACGCCCTTCATGCCTACGCATGCGCCGACGGCATCAATACGATCGTCGTGCGAGAGCACGGAGACCTTCGCTCTGTCGCCCGGTTCGCGCGCAATGGCTTTGATTTCAATGATCCCGTCATAGATCTCGGGGATTTCTATCTCGAACAAGCGCATCAGGAATTGAGAATCCGTGCGGGAGATGATG
>DOWV01000346.1:9556-17099 GCA_003519375.1 Bacteroidota bacterium | reverse complement strand
TGCGGGAGATGATGACGACCGGATTTCCAGCGCCCTTCCTGACTTCCTTGACAACGGCGCGGATCGTATCGCCCTTCTTGTATCGTTCCTTGTAGATTTGCTCGCTCCGGGGAAGAATCAATTCATTCTTGTTATGAATGACGAGAATCTCGCCCTTCCCTTTGCGGATTTGATAGATTTCGCCAACAACGATCTCGCCCATGGATGTCGTGTACTCATTGAAAATGGCTTCGCGCTCGATCTCTTTAATCCGCTGATTGAGATTCTGCTTTGCGCTGACGACAAGTCTCCGGCCGAAGCTGTCGAGAGGAACAATTTCGACGAACTCCTCGCCTACCTCCATATCTTCACCGGACTTCTTTCGTGCTTCCTTCGTATCAATCTGAGTCACGGGATCGACCACTTCTTCAACCACCTCCCGCTCAAGGTAGATCTCGATATCCCCTTTATCCATGTTCACCACCACGTCGAATTTCACCGTTGGTCCGTACTTCTTGCGGACCATCATGCCGAAAATGTCTTCGACAATCCCGACGAGGATATCCTTATCAATACCTTTTTCCCGAACCATTTGGGCAAATGATTCGACAATCTCGTGATTCATGTATTCCTCCAAACAAATTGCACTTGGCCGGTTGCCTACCAGGGCAACTCGACTTTTGATTCAATAATCTTCGAAAAATCAATTGAAACGAATTGGCCAGCCTCGGTCTGAAACTCCAGCTGCTCACCATTGACGTTCTTCAACGTCGCGAGAAGAGGATCCGCTCCCTGGTACGTCACCTTAAACCGGCGGCCAACATTCTTCTGATACTGCCGGAGCATGCGAATCGGCTTGTCGATACCTGGCGAAGAGACCTCGAGCCGGTATGAAGTCTGGACGAGATTCGTTTGATCGAGTGCGCGTGCAAGCTCACGGCTGATTCCGGCGCAATCGCCGATCGTTATCCCTTTGTCCGTATCAACAAATGCCTGAATGAGCTTTCCGCCCCGCTCATTCCGGATAGCAACATCGACCACGAATGCTCCGGAAGCTTCGGCTATCGGATGAAGCAATTCCTTGATTTTCTCTCGAATTTCAGTCATTTGAGCAGACTCCAAAAAAAATAGCCCGGAAAGGCGGGCTATTTCTACAGCGAGGCATTTCAATATAGACATATGCCCTGGAAGATGCAAGGATATTCGTATCAGAAATTCGTGACCATCTTCTTCTCCCGATAAAATTCATCAATGATTTGGGCGGCTTTCGCAGGGTCATCAACAAGCTGGAAGAGGTTGAGGTCTCCCGGCGAAATGGTCCCCGCCGGTATCATCACGTCCCTCATCCACTGAATGAGTCCGCCCCAATACTGTGTTCCGAGAAGGACAACGGGGAATGTCCTGGTCTTCTGAGTTTGAATGAGCGTGATGGCTTCAAAAAATTCATCGAGGGTCCCAAAACCGCCGGGCAGGACCACGAACCCGTGAGCATACTTGACGAACATGACCTTCCTGACGAAGAAATGCCGAAACGTCACGAGCCGATTCTTGTCAATGTAGGGATTTGCGGCCTGCTCAAACGGCAGCTCGATGTTTACGCCAACCGAACATCCTCCCTGCGCCTGAGCTCCCTTATTGGCGGCTTCCATAACTCCCGGACCGCCGCCTGTCAGGACATTGAATCCGCGCTTCACGAGTTCCCGGGAGACGGTTACGCCCATTTCATAGTGTGGTGTACCTTGCTTCGTTCTCGCGCTCCCGAACACTGAGACGAGGTTCTCCTGCCTTGCAAGGAGGGTGAACCCATCGACAAATTCCGCCATCACGCGAAAGACTCGCCACACATCGTCCTGGGCGTTGACGAGCGAGCGGAGCTGCATATCTTGTTTGACATCGTGTGCTGACTTTTCACTGCTTCGTTCAACCATGCGAGTCTCCTTTTGCACTCAACCGGTTTGGTACGTTACGAACATCAGTAGGACCGGGCCCAGGGACAGGCAGGCCCTCATACCTCCTTTGATGGCCAGTGGATTTCACAATCTTCCCCTTCAAATGCCTGAACGAGTTTCCGGAAATCGTCGTTGATCGGGCGGGGCCGGTTTGTAGCGTGATCCAGCCAAACATGGTATGCTATCGTCCTGGACACCACCGGGCCGTTATCAGATTTCTCCATGATCCCCTCCATTGCAAAGCTCGAGTTCTTAATGAAGGAGATCCTGGTTCTGATCGTCAACATCTCATCATAGTGAGCCGGGACTTCATAGTCGATTTCATGCCTGACCAGAACGACTTTTCCGTGCCCTTGTATAGACACCATGTCGACCGTCGCACCGATGCGCCGCAGATATTCGAGTCGACCGACCTCGAAATAGCGAATATAGTTGCTGTTATGGACGATTCCCTGCCAGTCAACTTCGTAGCTCCTGACCCGGAGCTGGATCTCATGCTTGAATTTCGAGATGTCCATGGGTCCCTTACCCTCTGAACGAAGTCGCAACAATGTCCGCGGCTCGTGAAACCTGTTCAGCCGCAACATCGAGATGCGTCACCGCTCGAATCGACGTGAAATTTGCGTCCGTCAGGAGCACTCCCTTGGCACGCAGAACTTCGAGCACCTCGCTGGTGGATTTGCCGGTTTTTGAAATGTCGATCACGACGATGTTTGTCTGTACGTTTTCCAGGTCGATCTGGAATGCGGGATTTCGTGCTACCCGCTCGGCAAAGGCACGGGCTTTATCGTGATCCTCCTTTAATCTTTCTACATGATTATCGAGAGCGTACAGCGCACCGGCAGCGATAATACCTGCCTGCCTCATCCCGCCCCCTAGGATTTTTCTGAACCGGCGGGCGCGTTGAATGGCATCCTCCGATCCGACAAGAGCGGAGCCGACTGGTGCGCCAAGCCCCTTTGAGAAGCAGACAGAGATCGTGTCGAAATGCTGCGCATATTCCCTGGGTACGATTCCCGATGAGACGCATGCGTTCCAGAGCCGTGCCCCGTCAAGGTGCATTTTGATTCCGAGTGCCCGGGCAAAGTCTCTGATCCGTTTGATTTCGTCTATCGGATACACCGTCCCCCCTGCCCTGTTGTGGGTGTTCTCCAGGCAAATCAAAGTCGTCCTGGGCATATAATATGCGGAAGGGCGAACCGACGGGGCGAGCTGTTCAGCCCGTAATACTCCCCTGTGACCCGGGATTGTGTGCAGCTGAATGTTCGATAAGATCGAAGGAGCACCCGTCTCATAGTTGAAGATATGAGAGTCTGTTTCGACGATGACCTCATCACCCGGTTGTGTATGGACTTTGATGGCCAACTGATTCGACATGACTCCGGAAGGGACGTACAATGCGGCGGGCTTTCCAAGCAGTTCTGCCACTTTCTGCTGGAGAAGGTTGACTGTGGGATCTTCCGCAAAAACGTCGTCTCCCACCTGAGCATCGGCCATCGCCTGGCGCATAGCGGCAGTGGGGCGCGTGATTGTATCACTCCGAAGGTCTATGATCTCGTTGGACGTCATGATGCATCCTGCTTTCGATGAGGTATGAGTGCGATGAGGATAAAAAGTCCGGCGACTCCGGAACAGAAGAGAGCAAAGACGTCTCCGTGCCTCGCGTAGAAAGTCTGATCATGCCGCGGCTCGATCGTTCCGAGAAGCGTGGACGCTGTATAGAGTTTCGTTTCATCGTGGATCACGCCGGTCGGATCCACAAATCCCGAGATGCCGCCATTCGCCACCCGCACAATCCAGCGGCGATTCTCGACGGCCCTGAACGACGCGTAGCTCGCGTGCTGATAAGCGCCGGAAGTATTTCCCCACCAGCTGTCATTCGTGATGATTACCAGGAACTCAGCTCCCCGGCGGACAAATTCCCGGACAAAGTTCGGATACACCGATTCGTAGCAGATCATGGATGAGAGCGTTGTCGACGATCCGTCTCGCAGGGGCAGGAAGAAGACGAGTGTGTCTTTTCCAATTCCCCACATCCCAATCCCTACGTTCCACTTCAGCGGCTCAATGAGAAAGCGAAATGTCCCGGCATACGGGATCCGTTCTGCGAACGGCACCAGGACGATCTTTCTATAGACTGCCCCCGTTGGAGAACCCGGCAGAAACAACGTCGCGGAATTGAAATCGTCATAATATATTTTTCGCACGTCGTCCCTCGTCGCCGTGATGGGGGCGTTTGCGCTGTCGTAGAACAGAGTAGAGGGCAATCCCGTGAGCAGAGGCATCTGGAGAGAATCCAGGTTCGTGCGCAGCGCGCGAAGATAGTACTCGTTCTGTGGAAGAAGGATACGGAAGGGAATTGCAGTCTCGGGCCACACCACGAGATCCGGGCGATCTTTAGCAAGAGACTTCGTTGCCTGCATGAGGTGCTCCATTTGCCGGTCATAGGAAGCCCATCGGCTGCTTGCGCCGGTCGACCACTTTTCCCAGGGATCGAAGTCAGGCTGGACAATGCCAACGCTTACCTGACGCGTGTTCCCGGTCGTCTCCGCTCTCCCCATCGAAATCTTGCCATACGCCCAGGGAGCGAGATACAGAACCGTGAGAACTGCGATGCAAAACCTTGTTCCTCCAGAACGGAGTGTCCATCTGCCGGCCGCAATCTTCGACACGAGTACGAAACCGACGATGTTGAACAACACGATGAAGAAGGAGATCCCGTACACCGAAGTGAATTCTGCTACCTGGATCCTCGGGAGGTCGTAGGCCTGGCTGTTTCCCAGTGTGATCCAAGGAAATGAGAACTCCCCAAGTGCATGAGAATACTCGTACGCTACCCAGAGAAAAGGAAGGGCAGCGAGACTCTGCAGCAGCCCCAACCTGCGGCGTATCAGAAAATAGAGTGCCATGACAAGTACATAGAAAAGCGGGTGAACGATCAGAAGTGCGCCACCCGCGATCATCATCCAAACATCCTTACCGACGACGAATCCACCAGTCCAGTAAAGCGTAAGGATATGGAGAATCAGAAACGAAAGGTATGAGTACCGAAGTGCCCGCCACCAACCTTCGATCGATTCAAGGAGTACCAACAAGGGGATGAGTCCTGCATAGGCGAATGCGTGGACCGGAGACGGCGGGAATGATGCCCCAAGCAGGATTCCGGATGCGAGCGCAAGCACAAATCGGTGCAACACACGGATATGTGATTTTTCATTTCCGGCTGTTGAAGTCATAAGTGCTTTCGGTCGATGACGGCGGACCGGCGTGTCCACCACGATTCGACGATTCCAAACAGAGCGATGATACCACCTGCGATAGCCATCCCGATGATGGCGCCGGCGAGGACATCAGAAGGATAGTGCACACCAACGTAAATGCGGGAGAATGCGACTACGCAGGCAAATGTAAAGAAAGCCCACGTCCATCGGGGGATAAAGTACGAGAGGAGCAACGCTGCCGCGAAATTGTTCACAGCGTGAGACGATGGAAAGGACAAGCCGCTGCCGCACCCAACAAGGAGACGCACATCGAGCAGTTCGTGACATGGCCGCGCGCGCTCGATGATGAATTTGAACCAGCTGCTGTTCAGCTGGTCGCTGAGAACGATCGTCGGAATAAGAAGCAGGGCTGCTATCCTGCCGTTCGTCCCACCCCTGATCAGAAGGAGGAGCCAGAGAATTACGACAATGACCAGGGCGAGAGGTTTTCTGTTCAGATCTGTTACAAACGGCAGGATCCTGTCAAACAGAGAATTGCGAAGTCCGTAGTTCAGGAAATGAAACAACTGGCGATCAATGTGTAGCAGAGCATCCATCAAGTTTTCAGAGACTCTAAATTGCCCTTCTCAGTCCTTTGTGCCGCGCTCATGCATTCTGGACCGGTTGTAGAAAAACCTGCCCAGAAACACCATGATAACCACCACCAGGAGGGCCGTCACGACCCGGCTGTATCCGGCGAGGTACGAACCGATGACCTGCCAATTCTCCCCTAGTTTCATGCCCGCATAGAGAAGGAGAAAATTCCAGATGAGCGCGCTGACGAAAGACAGAATGGTGGTCGTCATCAGAGGAAGCTCGGACATCCCTGCGAAGAATGATACGATAGCGCGGGTTCCGGAAAGAAACCGATTTGCGACAATCAAGAAATATCCGTATTTCCGGAACCAGCGTTCCACCTTGTGCACTTTTGCCGTGGGGATGAAAGGGAGTTTTCCGGTCTCGAGAATCTTGAGCCCAAACCAGTCGCCCACTTTATACATGACAACGAATCCCAACGTACTCCCGACGGAAGTCAGGATCAATGCGAGCCAGAAATCGATTGCTCCGAGTCCGACAAGCGAGCCAGCGAAGACAACGAGCACGTCGCTCGGAAACGGCGGAAAGATGTTCTCAATGAATGCGACACCTGAGACCGTGACGTACACCCAGAAGGGATTCAGCGTAGAGAGGCGACGGATGAGTTCTTCCACAGGGTTCTTTCAAGTGCTGGAGGGAGCGATGGAGGCAATGGCAAGTGCGGCACAACCCTCTCCCCTGCCGATAAACCCGAGACCTTCCTGAGTCGTGGCTTTTATGGAAACCTGACGGGGTCCGATTCCCAGTGCGTGCGCGATGTTCCTGGCCATGCGGTCTGAGTACCGAAGAATCTGCGGGCGCTCGAGCATGATCGTCGAATCGATGTTGATGATTCGATATCGGCTTTTCGCCAACAGGTCCCTGACGTGTTCAAGCAGCTTGATGCTTGAAATATCCTTGTAAAGCGGGCTTGTGTTCGGAAAATGTTTGCCGATATCGCCCAGCGCGGCAGCACCGAGCAGCGCATCGCAGACGGCATGGAGGAGCACATCCGCGTCAGAGTGCCCAAGTAATCCATGCCCGAAGGGGATTCGAACGCCGCCCAGAATCAGGTTCCGGCCTTCCGCAAATGGATGGATATCATATCCGATTCCGCAACGGACGTACGCAGGATCTGCGCTAGCGGATTTCGAACGACGAGAACGTGCCGGTGTAGTTTTTCCACTCAATGGTGAGATCCTTCACTTGTGCTGAACGCGGTCCGATTTTCAGGTCCTTTATCAATTCTTCGACGAGAGAACGTTCTCCCTCTGCCAGTACTTCCACATTGCCGTCGTACAGGTTGCGGACCCACCCGCCGAGGCCCAATCGGATGGCTATACGAAAAACGAAATAACGAAACCCAACGCCTTGCACCAATCCCTGAACAACGATATGTGCGCTCACCTGCATAGCTTTGGATCAAAGTACGACATCGAACCCAGAAAATCAAAACGGGCGCGGCGCACCGCGCGCATTGATCTTCTCCAGGATTCGAATGACGCTTTTTGCATCAAGGCTGCTCAGGGACCCTGTGTACCGCAATACATTGGCAAGTTCCACGCGTTGAACACCCGATCTTAGTGCTCCCCGGAGATGCGAGTACAATTGCTTCCGGTATCCCTGAATGAACAGGATAACGACATTCACGATTTCCCGTTCCGAGAAGTCGATTCCCCCCCGCGACATGATCCGGCCGTATGCCTCATCGAGGATGTGCGTTGCCAGTCCCGGGTGCAGCCGATCCAGATTCAGAAGTACGCGATGAGTCTGCTTGCC
>DOWV01000346.1:4548-9313 GCA_003519375.1 Bacteroidota bacterium | reverse complement strand
CGCTGTGAGAAAGAACTCCGAGCGCTTCGAGGACTGTCGGATAACCGAGAAACAGGGTGAGATGGAGCAAGACTTCAGAGAAAAATTCGGGCGGCAGAGCTTTACGCTTGAGCTGGCGGCACATCAGAGCGTAAGCATTCTTTCGATTGTGGGAACATAACAATGCAGAAAACGCAACCAGCGTTCTGATGCGGGGTGAGAGGCTTGTGGAGTGTCGTTTCATGGCCCTCCGGCGTGTGAAAAAAAAAAGGGACGAAGCCGATCTCCGTCCCTTGAGTGTACCACTGCAAAATCAATCACAGCGGCGCATCTGCCATGTCGTGCCCGGGACGAGACTTGAACTCGTATGCCCTTTCGGGCGCCGCCCCCTCAAGACGGTGTGTCTGCCAGTTCCACCACCCGGGCAACAAAGGCAAAATATTTCGAAGAACAAGTGAGCGTGGATGGTCTCGAACCATCGACCCTCTGCTTAAAAGGCAGATGCTCTACCCCTGAGCTACACGCCCGACCGTCGTGCCCGCCCCAGAGTCAAGACCCTCTGGTGTGCAGGCAACAGCACTTTGCTAAATTACGAAAATCGGTCTACAAAAACAAGAAGGGAGCAGATCGCGATCGGATGAACCGTCGCGCATGGGCTGGGTCACGGTTGCTTCGCCGCGGCCTGACTCATTCCTTCCGCCGGCGGAGGTACCGGGGAAGATTTCGTACGGTAAAGAATTCCGAACGGAATGACAACGCAGTAGCCCAGCACGAGAAGGATCGGTGCGACGACGAGCGGCATCGTTCCATCCCACGGCTGCTGACTCAGGGCGATGTAACCGGCGATGATGACGAGAAGCCCAAGGCCGAGGATTTGATAATTGCGTTTTGTGAATGGAAGGGGAACCGAAGCTGATTTCCTTTTTGTTGCCGCTTTCGATTTCACGCGTGCCATACTCTTCTCCTTTGAACCGCCCTCAATAAAAAGCCCAGCGTTGGGGGGTACGCCGGGCTCGACCATTGTGTGACGACAGTCAGGGGAGTAACCGTCGCCTCGGTCGAAAATAAATTTACAGCATTTCTTTTGAATGTCAAGAGCCCAAGGACTGGCATTTTCACGTCAGGGATCTGAGACCTGTAACAAGCTTTCCGTCAACAAGTTGCAGGACGCGATGAGCCCGTTTGGTCAGGTCGAGATTGTGTGTTGCAATGACGAACGTGAGACCCCGCTTATGGGCCAGATCCGACAATAACTGATGGAGTTTTTGGCTGTTCTCTTCGTCGAGATTGCCAGATGGCTCGTCTGCGAGGATAAGTCTGGGATCATTCATCAGGGCACGGGCGACGGCCACGCGCTGCTGTTCACCTCCGGAAAGTTCGCTCGGCTTGTGACCTGTTCGCTCCCCCAGGCCTACCTCCTGCAGAAGCTCCACCGCCCTTTCCTCCGCTGCCTGCAGCCGGTCGCCCCGGATAAGTGCCGGCATTGCGACGTTCTCCATCGCGGTGAATTCCGGCAGGAGATGATGGAACTGGAAAATGAAACCGAGCGTACGATTTCGGAATGCTGCGAGTTCCTCCTCTCCCAGAAGACTGAGCTCGTTGCCATCGACAGCAACCATCCCTGATGTCGGACGGTCAAGGCCGCCAAGGATGTGCAACAATGTGCTCTTTCCTGAACCCGACGGCCCGATAATGACTGTGATCTCCCCTTCTTTCACTTCCATGTCCAAACCCTTCAGGACGTGAAGCCTCAGGTCTTTCCCCATCAAATATTCCTTGTGGAGAGCTTCTGCACGTAAGAGGTTCTTACGCTCGACTATTCCCATCGAATGGCCTCCACGGGGACGAAGCTGGCTGCTCTCCGGGCCGGATAGAGCGCTGCGAGAGAACAGAGGACGATAGCTGTAACGGCGATCGTTATGAGGTCGAGTACATGGACTTCCACTGGAATGGCCGGAATGATGTAGACGGTCGGATCGAGAGGGAAAAGATGGAAACGATCCTGGAGCCACACGACGAAGAGGCCGAGCAGGAGCCCCAGGACACTCCCGAGTACTCCAACAAGGACTCCTTCGAACATAAAGATCTTGATGATGCTTTTGTTTGTGGCACCCATGGCTTTCAAAATCCCAACATCCCTCGTCTTCTCAACGACCGACATGGTCAGAGAGCCCAACAGATTGAATGAAGCCACACCGATGATGAGAGAAAGAATGATGTAGGCCATCCACCGCTCCACCGTCATAACCGAATAAAGATCCTTGTGCAAATCGTACCACGTCAGAACTCTGAACCGGTCGCCAAATTCCTTCATGATCAATCTCTTGAATTGGTCGGACTGATTGATGGAGCGGAGCCTGATCTCCAAACCGCTTACGGAGTTGCCCATTTCCAGCAGAGATTGTGCCGCTGGCAGGCTCACAAACGCATAGTATGAGTCGTAGTCCTTATTGTTGGATTCATAGATGCCAACGACGTGAAATCGCCTGATAAGCGGCTGACCAAGCTGTAAGAGTGCAGTTTCGGACCCCGCAAGGCTCACGACTGATACCGTGTCTCCAACGACGGCACCCAACCTGTCTGCCAATGCCATTCCCAGGACAATGCCGTTTTTCCGCGTCCCGGAGAAGTCGAGCGATCCGAGAACGATATTCTCGCCAAGTCCCGAAACGGAGCCGACCTTGTCGGCCTCGATCCCTTTGACGTTTATGACCCGGTTGAGGTTTCGCGAGACAACCACTGCTTTACCAACTGCGAATGACGAGATCCCTCGAAGTTCACTTTGAGTTTGAGCAAATTTCACGAGAGGCGCGTAAGCTCCGGCTTCCCCCTTCTTGGGAAACTCGACGCGGACGTGAGGGTCAAAATTGACAAGGATCGATGTGACGAGTCCGCCAAAGCCGTTGAAGACCGAAAGGACGATGACGAGAGCGGCAACGCCGATAGTCACACCAACGACGGAGATGAAGGAGATGATCGTCACGAGTCCAAGCTGACGTTTTGAAACAAGGTATCGAAGCGCTATGGAACGTTCCAGGCTCATGAACCGAATCGAATCATTCTGATCGGATCCCGGCTTGAGGCGAGACGGGATGGAATTATTGAAGAGAGCAGGCACATCACAAGCGTTAATACGCTCACCAGTAAGAAATTAGTCGCCTGCAGATCAATCGGAACATGCGTCATGAAATAGATCCCCGAAGGGAGTGAGATGACGCGGTAATGGAGCTCGAGCCAGCAGAGAAGAAACGCTATGATGTTCCCGAGAGTGACGCCTACGATTCCGATGAACATACCTTGGACGAGAAAGATGCCGGTGAGTTTCTTTCTTTCGGTCCCGAGGGCCCTGAGTATGCCGATTTCCTTTCCCTTTTCCATGACCATCATGAGGAGAGTTCCGATGATGTTGACAGTGGCAACAATGATAATAAGACCGATGATGATAGGAATCGGCTTCTTCTGAAGCTCAATCCAGGTGAAGAGATTTCTGTTCATTTCATATGTCGTACGAGCGTAGTAGGGATATCCGAGGCGTTCGGGAAGCGTCGAAGCCAGAGCGGTGAGGCTGTCGAGATCGTGAACCAGTATGTCAAAACCGGAGACCATGGGGCCCACCGCAAAAAGGCGCTGAGCATTCTTCAGGTTCACGTAGGCATACGTTTCGTCGTACTCCGCCATCCCGGTCTCGTACAGGCCGCGGATTTCGAACTGCATCACACGCGCCTGGGATAGCGAAACTGTCGAGCCTCCCAGCGAGAGGAGCAGCACCCTGTCTCCGACAGTCACCTCGAGCTTCTGAGCGAGTCTCCTGCCGAGGATGATACCCTCGGCACCGCGGTCACGTTGCTCCAGGCTGTAGGTTCCCTGCACCAGGTGGGTTTTGGCCGCCGAAATATCGTTTTTCGGATCCACTCCCTTGATGAGGACCCCGTCCGTCGCAACCGTCGACCGAATCATCCCCTCTCTTGAGAGGTAAGGGGCGATCTCTTTGACTTCCGGGTACTCGGAGAGAACGACCTCCATGGCATGGGCCGGGTTCGGGAGAAGCTGATTCTGGAATCCAATGAGCTGAAGGTGGGCAGTAAAACTTATCACGTTTTCTTTGATGGTCCGCTCGAATCCGCCAAGAACGGAAAGGGTGATGATCAGCGCCGCTACGCCGAGTGTCACGCCGACGATAGCTATCAACGTAATGAATGAGATGAAGCCGCGATGTTGCCGGGAGCGGAGATACCGCAGGGCTATGAAAAACGAGACAGGCATCCTTTACGGCCTCATCCGGTTGCTGTTCCTATTTTCGGGATCCCCATTCAAGCAAATAATTTCGGATGAACGGATCGATATCCCCATCCATGACGCCGTGTACATCACTTGTTTCAACACCTGTGCGATGATCTTTGACGAGCGTATAGGGCTGAAATGTATATGAGCGTATCTGGCTCCCCCACTCGATCTTCTTCTTCGAACTCTCGATTGCGCTCAGCCGCGCCTCTTCTTCCTCGCGCCTGACCTGGTAAAGACGGGATTTCAGCATTTTCATTGCGCGTTCGCGGTTTTGAAACTGGGAACGTTCCTGCTGACAGGCGACGACTATTCCCGTCGGGACGTGTGTGATCCGCACGGCCGTTTCGACCTTATTCACGTTCTGCCCGCCTTTGCCGCCGGACCGAAAGGTATCAACTTTCAGATCCGCAGGGTTGATTTCGATCACGACATCGTCCTCGATCTCGGGATAGACGAAAACCGACGCAAATGAAGTATGCCGCCGGGCATTCGCATCGAACGG
>DOWV01000346.1:0-4412 GCA_003519375.1 Bacteroidota bacterium | reverse complement strand
GAAATTCGCACAAGGCGATGAACGCCAATCTCCGCTTTCAGGTACCCGTAGGCGTACTGTCCGATGACTTCGACCGTCGCGCTTTTGATGCCGGCGCCTTCGCCTTCCAGGAGGTCAGCCAGACTGACCTTGAAACCGTTGCGTTCGCACCACCGGGTGTACATGCGGAGGAGCATTTCCGCCCAATCCTGCGATTCAGTTCCGCCGGCGCCCGAGTGAATCGTAAGGATGGCATTCTTCGCGTCATCCACCCCGCCAAGCATGTTCTTCAGCTCGAGCCGCTCGATGTCTGAATCAAGCCTCCCAAGGTCCTTCTCGATCTCAGCGCCAATCTCCTGATCGTTTCCTTCTTCTGCGAGCTCGATCAGCGCAGAAGTGTCTTCGGCGAGCGCATGGAGCTTGTTCCAAGAGTCAACCCAATCTTTTCGATTGTTCAACTCCTGGAGCACCTTTTGAGCGGAGATGTTGTCGTTCCAGAAGCCTGCTTCATGCGTTTTGGCCTGAAGCTGGTCGAGTTCGGCTATCTTTTTGTCGAGGTCAAAGATACCCCCTCAGCGACGCCAGCCGCTTTCTCTCTTCTTCCAATTTGTCTTTCAGATCTTCAAACATATCAGAGTTGGATTGAGTCGTCTATATCGATTTCCATTCGCAGAAGCGCTGCGCCGAGAGTTTTTCCTTGGGCGTCGTTTTTCAGTGATTTCGTACCACCGCCGCCGAGGGCTTCATGCAGGAGAAAGTTCAAAGCGCCGATGTTCGGCATCTCAAATCGTTCAACCGGACCGAGGGCAATCCCTTGAAAATGCGTTTGAACCTTTTCTGCGGTCACTACCCTTTCGATGAGCGGGTACCACTCCTCCTTGAGAGCGATGAGTCCGATGTTGGCGGTATCGCCTTTGTCTCCCGATCGTGCATGACAGATTTTTCGGAGCTGTATTCTCATCTCGTCAAAGCCTGTTGATCGTCACAGATGGTGTCACCGCTGATTTCGGCAACAATGCCGGCCAGTATGAGATAACTTCCTTCGGTTTCGGGCGTCCGCCTGCGAATCCTGTAACTCCCGGAGGTCCGGTCAAAATCAGTGGGGCCAATTCCATGCCGAATCGTTCAACGGCATGCTGGTCGGGTCCACGTACACCGATTCGCAGCACGATTTCATTCGGTTCTTCAACCGGATGCGCCAGCGGACCATGGCACGAGTCGTAGCCGAGGAACTCTGTGCGGATCTCCTCAAAGTGCAGGTGGAGATCAGCGAGCCGGGTGCGAAGTATGTGATCGGCTGCCCTCGCCTTCTCAAGGGCGTCGGGCCAGCAATAGGTCAAGGTTCCGAACGCGGCAAATCCATCGAGGTACGCCATGGAAACTTTGTAGAATCGCGTGGCCTCCGATCCCTTGACGCGATCGACTTTTACGCGATCCTTCCCTTCCTGAGTCAACCGCAAGCTCGTGAAATCAGCGACGCAATCGGGCGTGATGTAATTCCGAGGATCACCGATTTCATAGACGAGCTGCTCTTTGACGGTTTGAAGCGTCACCGCGCCGCCGGCATTTTCATGCTTCGTGATGATGACGGTTCCGTCAGGGTATGCCTCAGCAATGGGGAAACCGACATGCGCGAGGTCCGGCACGGATCGCCAGTCAGCTGAAAAATTGCCTCCGGAGGATTGTGCACCGCATTCCAGGATGTGGCCGGCGATAGTCCCGGCAGCGAGTCGATCCCAATCGGATTTGCTCCAGCCAAACTCGTGGATCATCGGGGCAAGCGTCAACCCGGTGTCCGTTGTCCGGCCTGTGACTACGATTTGAGCTCCTTCGGCCAGAGCCTGGGCGATGGGCTGGGCACCGAAATAGACGTTCGCAGTCTCGAGCTTGTCGATAATCGAGGAGACCGAATCTCCTGTCTCCATATTGCGCAGGTCGTCCCCTGACTTTGTCAGCTCCGCGAGTCGGCCGAGAATGTCGTCACCTGTGACGACCCCGACGGCAAGCGATTTGATTCCAAGTTTGCGGGCGACGTCAAGGATGGCGTCACTGCAGCTCCGGGGGTTCACGCCCCCGCCATTTGTCACTACTTTGATGTTGCGTTCGACGCACAGCGGCAGGATTTTTTCCAGAAGCGGAATGAGATCTCTCGCATACCCTAGGCGCGCGTCTCTCCGTTTTTGCTTCTGCAGGATGGACATGGTCACCTCGGCGAGATAGTCCATGACGAGATAGTCAATCGGGCCTTTCTCGACCTGGTCGATCGGAGCCGTCAGAAGATCGCCCCAAAACCCCTGTCCTGATGCGATGCGGATAAACTGTTTCATGAATCGTTGTTTCAGCTTATTCGTATGTGAAGTTCGTCAAGCTGCTTCTTGTCCACCGCTGATGGCGAGTCATCCATGAGTGACATGGCACTGCTGGTTTTCGGAAATGCAATCACGTCCCGGATGGATTTCTGATCAGCGATAAGCATGATGAGACGGTCGAGTCCGTACGCGATTCCTCCGTGCGGCGGTGCGCCGTATTTGAAAGCATCGAGCATGAAACCGAATTTCAGTTTTGCTTCCTCCGGTCCGATACCGAGCAGACCGAACATCTTACTCTGAAGTTCGGAATCGAAGATCCGGATGCTCCCCCCCGCCACCTCGCTGCCGTTCAGCACCAGGTCGTATGCACGTGCACGCACGTTGGCCGGGTCGGTATCAAGCATTGCAAGGTCTTCTGGTTTAGGAGACGTGAAGGGGTGATGGACAGCAACAAATCGTTTGTCTTCTTCGCTGTACTCGAGCAAGGGGAAATCTGTGACCCAGAGGAAATTCCATTTATTCTCAGGGCTCAGATTCAACCTGTTCACCATCTCGAGCCGCAATGTACCCAGGATTGACAGCGCCTTTTTCCATGTCCCCGAGACAAGGAGTCCGAGATCTCCCGGTTGGGTACCCAACGCTTTCGCGATGGCTTGTGCCTCTTCCGGTTTCACGAACTTATCGACAGATGTTTCCACCTTGTCGGCCTGGTGTTTCAGATAGATCAGTCCGCCTGCTCCCAGCGACTTTACAAAGTCCGTTAACACGTCGAGTTGATTTCGAGTGTAGTTGGCAAGTCCGGGAACGGCGAAGCCCGCGACGATGCCTCCCTTTGCCACAGTCTCGCTGAAAACCCGGAATGCGCTTATTGCGACGGCTGCCGAGCAATCATGGATTTCGAGACCAAATCGCATATCCGGCTTGTCGCTTCCGAACCGCTCCATCGCCTCCTTGTAGGTGAGGCGCGTGAAAGGAGCCTCGAGTTTCACTCCCAGAGTTTCCCGCCACATCTCGACGATGAGTCCTTCCGTCATGCTCAGCACGTCGTTTTCATCGACAAACGACATTTCGACGTCGATCTGCGTGAATTCGGGCTGGCGGTCGGCACGAAGATCTTCGTCACGGAAACACTTCACGATCTGGAAGTATCGGTCGTAGCCGGCGACCATCAGGATCTGCTTGTACGTTTGCGGCGACTGCGGAAGAGCATAGAATTTTCCGTGATGAATCCTGCTCGGCACCAGGTAATCCCGCGCACCCTCGGGGGTGCTTTTCATCAGGACGGGGGTCTCGACTTCGATGAAGCCATTCCTGTCGTAGTAGGACCTGGTGATTTGAGACGCGCGGTGGCGCAGAAGGAGATTCTTTTGCATGGAAGGGCGCCGCAAATCGAGAAAGCGATACTTGAGCCGGATTTCCTCGGACACTTCGATACTATCCTCGATCGGGAATGGAGGTGTTTCGGACTTGTTGAGAATTTCCAGCTCGATACCTGGGACATCGATTTCCCCTGTCGGCAATTCGGGATTCTCGGTCCCGGCGGGGCGCCGTTCGACTTTTCCGGTGACAGAGATGACAAACTCTGAGCGGAGGCTCTGAGCGATCTCGTACGCTTTCTGGTCGTGCTGCGGAGCGAAGACGACTTGGGTCTTGCCATAACGATCCCGGAGGTCGATGAACACGACTCCACCAAGATCTCTGCGCACATCGACCCATCCTGTCAGCGTCACCGTCGTGCCAATATGAGAAGTGCGAAGTTGGCCGCAGGTATGTGTCCGTTTCTTGTAAGAACTGATCATATCGTGCTTACCTCATGCCGCCATTAGAAATAGAAATGCGAGAAGCCGCGCTTCAGCGAACTTCCCGCATGTGTGTCACAGTACGTCAATTAAGGTGTTTCGAAACCTTATCGGCCAACGCGGCTTTCGGGACTGCTCCCACGATCTGCTCGACGACCTTTCCGTTCTTAAAAATAAGCAGCGTCGGGATGCTCCGGACCGCGAACTGCATCGCTGTCTGCTGGTTTGAATCGACATCTACTTTGCCGACTTTCAGTTTCCCCTGGTATTCCGTTGCAAGCTGTTCCACCACGGGGGCAATCATCTTGCAGGGCCCGCACCATTC
>DOWV01000220.1:8446-11279 GCA_003519375.1 Bacteroidota bacterium | reverse complement strand
AAGGCCGGTACTCCTCCCGCCTTGACGGTGCGAAGCAGGACTTCTACGACATCGGCCGGTTTACTGAGTGGCCAAAGTTCAGAAACCTGGAAGAGTTGTATGTGAACAATCGCGATGCGCTTGCAAGATTGCAGCGTCTAAGGGCGGACGTGGACAAAATCTCGAAATAAATGTGAGGGCGGTGGGGTACGATGAGCGATCTGTTTTTCTACGAGGCGTTTGATGAAGAGAGGGAATTGCTTGCATCCCTTCTTGGATCTCAACTCAAGTATGAGTTCACTTCGAAAACAATCCAGGAGGAGAGTCAGGCGAATCCGCCGGCTCGCCTTGTCAGCATCCGGACACAATCGATCGTTCCCCCCGGCTGGATAAACCTTCTCGATGGCATCCTGAGCCGAAGCACGGGATTTGACCACCTTTTGACGCTCGCGAAGGTTTCCACGAGGAAAATCCCTCTCGGTTACCTGGAGGAATATGCTTCGCGCGCTGTTGCCGAGCACGCGATCATGATGGCGATGGCGGTGATGCGGAGGCTCCCCCAACAGCTCCGGCAGTTTCCGACATTTCACCGCGACGGGCTGACCGGGATGGAGTGTGAAGGGAAGAATCTGCTCGTCGTGGGAGTGGGAAGAATAGGAAGAGAAATCGTCGCGATCGGGAAGGGATTGGGATTCACGACGAAGGGGGTTGATATCGTCCCCGACAAGCCGGAGGTGGAGTATGTCTCGAAAGAGACCGGGATCCCCTGGGCACATGTCGTAATCAATGCAATGAATCTTACACCGGAAAATCGCGGCTACTTCAATGAAGCTCTGTTCAGCGTGGCGAGACCAGGGCTGTTTTTCGTGAATGTTGCAAGAGGAGAGCACTCTCCACTGGCTGATCTTCAGCGCTCACTTGACCGGGGATTGCTGGCAGGAATCGGGCTCGATGTTTTCGAAGACGAGGGAGCTATCGGATCGGCCCTTCGCAATCGCGGTGCAGGTGAACCGAAGATATCAGCCACCATTGACCGATTGCTTGCCTGTCCCAATGTCCTCTTCACCCCCCACAACGCTTTCAATTCACAAGAGGCTCTCCGCGGGAAAGCAGCACTCACCGTGGAGCAGATTAAACACTTTCTGAAGCACCGGGATTTCTTGTGGAAGGTTGGATAAGAACTAGCGAAGCTTCCGAAGGTCCAGGAGAGTACTCAGGAACCTTCGGAAGGTTCCCACTCAGCGGGGCAGCCAGCCGCGGATCTGTCGTGCGACTTTCTCGGCCGATGGCGGATCGAAGTTGGAAAGGACAACGATAACGTAGCCTGTCGGCGGGTCCCACTCAAGTGCGGAGTTCATCCCCGGGGCACCGCCGGCGATTCCTAGTCCCTGCTCTGTGTCCGGAGCCGGGAACGTCCCTTTCTCGAGAGCCTGGGCAAATTTCAAAAGATCGTGAACTGTTGAGTATCCGCCGCCTGCTGAACTTCCCTTTGCAGGAAGCGTCGAGTAGTTTGAGCGCCATCCTCTGTTTGTCCCGCCATCTTCCCTCGTGTAGCCGAGTGCCCGTTGAGGAACATCCTTATCCTTTTCGAACGAATCGGTGCCGAGCATCCCGGCTGGAAGGAAGATCCTCTCTTTCGCGAAGGTGTAATAATCCTTCCCGGTTACTCTCTCGATGATCGCGCCGAGAACGACGTAGCCGCCGTTCGAGTAGCGCCGGCTCGTCCCTGGTTCAAACTCCAGCGGTTTGTCAGCGAAGAGGGGCAGATAGTCAGCGATGCTCCTGATGCGCTCTTTGGGTGTTCGCTCGTACCGTTCGCCGAAGAAATCACCGATTCCTGATTTCATTTCCAGAAGTTGCTGGATTGTCACTTTTGCTGCTGCCTGCTTGTTTGGATAGTCCGGGAGGAATTTCCCGATATGGTCAGAGAGCGAGAGCTTTCCCTCTGCAGCCAGGACGTGGATAGCGGTTTTCGTAAACCTCTTGTTGATGGACCCCAGGTTGAATCTTGTGTCGACCGTGTTCGGTACCTTAATGTCCCGATCGGCGTAACCGTACGCGCGCTCAAAAAGAAGTTTGCCCCTCTTTGCTATCAGAACCACGCCAGAGAACTCATCCATCTTCGATAGGTCGTCCAGATACCTGGAAACAGCCTTCACCAACTCCGCGTCGGAGCTTTTTCTATCGCCCGCCGGCTGGGCTTTGTCCTCATCGTCAAGGTCCTCCACGCGGATGCCGAGAAGTCCGTGCGGCGGAGTCGGCTCAAATTGGAAGTCGAGCTGAACCAGGCTGCCATTCCCGGCTTTCGCGGCAATGGAGACGGATTCGTTTGAAGAACCAAGCACTTTTCTCAGTTGCAGAGACCCAAGCCGCTGTTTCATCTGCCGAAAACGAGAGAGGCGGGCTTCCACCGGGGTCTCGGTGAGCGCGTTTTTCGCGGTGTGTGATTCAAAGAAAGAACTCATACTCGTCTCGCTGTCGGTATTGAAAGCTCTCAGATACGCTTCAACATGCTTCCCGGCTGCCGTTGATGGCAGGGAGGCGTTTGGAGATTTCTCCTGAGCGAATGCCGGTATTGCAAGGACTGCGAACAACAACAGAAAGAGTGAAGGATGTTTCACACTGACTCCTCAAATGGTGGTCGAATGGTATATCCTCTTTGACGCAAAGGCAGGAATGGTGTTCCCGGGCTTTGGAGTCAGGACTCGTCGGCTTGTGGAGTTTTGGATACAGGGATGTCTTTTCTGTTCCGGAAGGGAAGCCACAGGAGCCAAAAGAGAACAAGAGCTATTGCATCGCCGGCGAGTATATACCATGGCCATGGGCCTAGAAAATCGAGAAGTGTCGCCTCGGA
>DOWV01000220.1:7367-8253 GCA_003519375.1 Bacteroidota bacterium | reverse complement strand
ATGCAGATAGAGCAACGCTCGCCGCCATGATCCAGGACGCGGCCTCAGCATCTTTTTCCATACCAGGAAGAGCAGGACGACAATGATGCCGCCATGCGAAACAAAAAAACGAATCGTAAGGTACGAAAAAGTGGAGGATGACACATCCGGCGTCAGGAGAGCCATTGTCGTGCCCGAGAGCGCCCAATAGTAGAGTATCTCATAAGACCAGCGTCGAGCTGTCAGGGCCGCAATGACCGCAATCCATACCAGGATGTCACAAAGCTGCAGAGGGAGTGTGAAAGGAAAGACGAACCAATCCTGGCGAACATAGTACCAGTACCATGCCAATTCATTGACCAGAAGGATGACGCCGAGGGTATATCGAATGGTTTTGATGCGCCGCTCATCAGATCCCGACCACCAGGCGAGTGCGCCGGCGACAGCCGGGAGCGAGAGGACGTACGCAATGTGCGGAAGAGCGAAAATTCTGAAAGAGTCTTCCAAGGTTGGAAAAGCTCAGACACCTTCCGAAGGTCTTGAAAAACCTCTTGAACCTCCGGAAGGTGCAATCAGAGGTTGAAGTAAAGCTTGTATTCGAACGGATGAGGCATCGTCCCGATCGACTTGATTTCGGCTTCCTTGTTCTTTGCCCATTGATCGAGGAGCTCGTCGGAGAAAATGTTGTCCCGGCGGAGAAACTCGTTGTCGACGGAGAGGGCATCGAGAGCTTCGGAAAGATTGCGGGGAAGGAACCGTATGTGGTCACGACCCATATCGTCGACGTTTGCGTCGACTGGTCCAAAACCCTCTTTCACCGGATCGATCTCCTTTACGACGCCGTCGATGCCGGCCAGCAGCATGGCTGAAAGGCACAGGTAGGGATTGGCGGTGGCATCCGGGGGGC
>DOWV01000220.1:3793-7149 GCA_003519375.1 Bacteroidota bacterium | reverse complement strand
GCACCAGGCGCTTGTAGGAGTTCGTGCTCGGATTGGTGAACGCCGAAAGTGAGGCCCCGTGCTTCAGCAGTCCGCCGATGAAATACCGGGCCAGCATGCTGAGGTTCGCATACTCGCCTTTTTTGTAGAAGGCGTTCTTGCCGTTCTTCGTAAGGAACATGTGCAGGTGCATCCCGTTGCCCGACTGTTGGTACATCGGTTTTGGCATGAACGTGACGAATAAGTCCTTTTCGCGCGCGAAATTGAAGAGGGCGTACTTTGTGGTGATAATGTGATCGGCCGTCGTCAGAAGATCCTGAAAATACGTTTCGATCTCCTGCTGGCCCCGCTCGCCGGTTTCGTGATGATGGTATTTCACGTTGATGCCGAACTGCTTCAGCAGTTTACACGCGTCATCGCGAAAATCGTCATAAACATCGAAGGGGTTGGCTGCGTGATAGGCGTTCTTGAAGAACTCCTCTGCGTGCTCGACCTCATAGTAGGAGGACGCTGTGCGCGTGTCAAAGCGGACTTTCGAGAAAATGTAGAACTCGAACTCCGGTCCCCACCATGATGAATCGACGCCAAGCGTGCGCCTGAGTGTTTCCTCGGCCTTGCGCGCGAGCTGTCTTCCGTCCTGCGAAAAGGGAGATCGCTGCTGATCGGTGAGGAGGATGTTGGCGTAGAAACTCAGGGCGGGCTGGACCCGGAACGGGTCGATGACGGCGGTGCTCAGATCGGGGACGAGAATCATGTCGCTGTTCTCGACTTTGCTGAATCCGTAACTGGAGCCGTCGAATCCGACGCCCTCGTTGACAAGCTTTGTAAGAATATTGGGAAACACAGGCAGCGAGATGTGATGAAGATAACCGGTGAGGTCGATGCATTTCAGGTCGATCGTTTCGATCTTTTTGTTCTTGATGATCGCATTACACCGTTGCAGCTGACGTGTATCCATAACAAGCTCCCGTACATCATTCCAGGTTCTACCCTGAACGGTTTTCTAGCGGCCCCCGAGTTTGGCGTTTCCGAGGCCCTGTCTCTTCATGAGTACTTCGATCTCTTTGATACTCTTCGGCGCGGCTGCGCTGACGACCTTATTCCCTTCCGGCGTAATGAGCACATCATCCTCAATCCGGACGCCGATGTTCCAGTACTTCTTGTCGCATGGGCTCCCTTCGGGGACGTAAATGCCCGGCTCGACCGTGAGGATCATTCCCGGCTGCATCCCCGCGCCGAACCGGCCCACGTCATGAACATCCAATCCAATGCCATGGCTGAGGCCGTGGGTGTAGTACCGGTTTACCTCCGTTTTGTCCTTGATGAGGCCGAGCTTCATCAGACCGTCAGCGATAACTTCCGTGGCTTTCGCGCTGTGCTCAACCGTCGTTCCCGGCTTCATCAGCTTGATGGCTTCTTCCTGTGCCCGGAGGACAATTTCATAGATCTGGCGCTGGACTGGAGAGAAGGCACCGTTCACAGGAATCGTTCGCGTGATATCTGCGGAGTATCCATGGTATTCCGCACCGATGTCCATCACCACCACGTCGCCGTCCTGCATCTTACGACGGTTGGCATCATAATGGAGGATGCAGGAATTCGGACCGGAGCCGACGATCGAAGGGAATCCCTGAAACTCGGCTCCGTTCTTTGCGAAGCAATATTCGATGACAGCTTGAAGCTCGTACTCGAACATTCCGGGCTCGCAGCTCTTCATCGCTTCAATATGCGCGATTGCGGTTGCATCGATGGCTTTTTGCAGAAGTGCAAGCTCTGTCGGAGATTTTATTGAACGCATCTCACCGAGCGCTCCATACAGGTTCTTTATTTCGAGATCCGGGAAGCTTGCCTGGAGTTCGCTCTTCACCTCCCGGGATACAATCGTCCTCTTCTCCATCAACGGATCCGATACCATGTCAGGCATGCTGGGGGCATAGTAGAGTACCTTTTTGCCGGTCAGAGCGCCCTTTGCCACGCCCATCAATTCTGTGCCAGGCAACACCGACGCGAATCCCAGCTCGGCTTTCGCCCCCTCGAGACCCAGACTCTCTCCGGCAGCGCTCCGCGTTTTCGGACGGATGAAGAATACTTCCTTCACCGGCGCCGCCTCGCCGATCGTTACCCCGTCAGGGCAAAGCAGGAGGTATGCACGCGGCTCCTCGCATCCCGTCAGGTAGAGGAAATTGCTCTCCTGGCGGTAGGCGAAGTTGACGTCATTGGATCGGTTGGAGAAGTCTTTCGCTTTGAAAATGGCGATAGAATGAGGTTCCATCTTCGACATCAGGAGGGCACGCCGCTGCCTGTATTCTTCAGGCGTGATACGGATATCGTCTTGCTTCTGGGAGGCGGCGTAAAACGGCACCGCCAGGCTGATGAACGCCAGGCACACTGCAACATGCAGTCGCCGGCGTACTGTCCAGGCTCTCATGGGCATCCTTTTTTTCGAGACAGGGATTTGTGTGGAGGGCCGACCGGCCCTTGTTACTTCACAAGCACCATTTTCGAGTTTGCTGTCACCGACTGTGTCCCGCTGAACATTTGTTCGCCGGTGCCGGATATGTTCGTATCACTCGTGTTGGAAGTTTCAACCGAGACGAGAATCCCGAGTTTAGATGCGAAGTACACGGTGCCCTTGCTCTTCGAAGTCCCGTCAATGACGAGCTCCATGCCCTGGCGGCTGCCGGTTCCATATTGGGAAGCGGTTCCCTCGAAGGTGATCTTCAGACAGTCGTACCCGTCCTTCATTTCTGCGCTGGCGATCTTATATGTGATACTCGGCTTCGAAATGATCTTCATCCCTTGGGTGTTCGTGGTATCAGGCCTTGTGTGCTTCCACGTGTCGCCGACTGCGACGGCTTTCTCGGGGACCTCAACAAACAGACGACGCATCATGTCGGTAGGATTGATGATGTTCCCCATCATCGGATTTGCCGGGGGGGGAATCGAATCCAACGCGACAGTCTTCAGCGTCTTGCCCAGGGGCGTGACGACAATCTGGACGCGCTTGCCGTTGACATCCTTGGAGACCATCGCTGTGTCCTTCATCATCGGTGAATCGATTTTGGAAAGGTTTTTTTCGATTTTGCCGATGAATATCAGTTGCCCGTCCTTGACATCATTGCCCTCGAGGGAGAGATCGATGGCATTCGATATGAGTGATGTAAACTCTTGACCCATCATCTGCATCTTCTGCTTGATATCCGATTTGATTTTGTATTGATGGGCGACTCCTTTTTCCGACTGATATCGGAGTTGTTCGCTCTGCGCGAAGACGAACGTCACGAACAATGTCGAAATGATGAGGATGAAGATGAGTCTGCTGAGAGAACGGACCATGGTCCTGCTCCTTGAAGTTATGAATGAAATGACTGCCGATG
>DOWV01000220.1:0-3673 GCA_003519375.1 Bacteroidota bacterium | reverse complement strand
AACAATATGGGCATTTTTTTTGTGAAAAACGGGAGGGAAATATTCCATTGCGTAGCCGTGGAAATCCAGTCAGGAATGGGACTTGGCCGATTTTATTGAAAATCAGGGATTTGTGGCAGGAATGCAACGGCCGGACGAGGATCCGGCCCTTGATCAACATTTATCGTATGACGTTCTGATTCATTTGCGCCCGATGTATACCGTACCGTCTTTCATTTCCATCGGTTACTCTGTGAAAATGTGCATTGAACCGGTGACGTCGGCGCTCCGGCTATAGAATATCGGATCAATTTCGGGAGATGTGAGCGCCAACAAGAATGAAGGCCGGGTGAAAAAACCCGGCCTTCCTCTTTGAACACTCCAATCAATCGTTCAGCCCTGTTCTTGCTTCAGCTTCCTCGAAGCGATGAAGTAATAGATGATCAAGGCGATACCGCCCGTGACGAGCATGCTCGAGATATAGATGCCGTCCGGCACGTCGTAATTCCGATGCACCCACATCGCGAAGATTGCACCAAGTCCGACAAAGATCGAAAGGAGTCCCCACTTCAAGCTCGAAAGCGGGTTCAGGCGGAACCACTCCCGCATTGGCAGGCCTTTGAAATCCGCCGGATTCACACCTTTTTCGATCATTGCCATCCGCTCCTTGTGGCGGTTATTGTAGTAGACAATCAGAACGGCAGCGGCGCCGCCGAACAGGAATATTGGTATGAGAAATTCGCCGTTCATGGATCCTCCGGTCTTTAGTATGAGCTGGTTGCTGTTCTATGGTGGCTTTAGTAACTTAGACCTGGAAATCTGATCCAGGGTTTCAGCGGGGACTCCGCTCCACTCAACGAATTCCTGCAATCCGAAACCTTGGGCAGTCAATCCGGGTCAAAGTGAGTGTATGGCAGACTGGTCAACCTAGGTGCAGATAACTGACGTTACGCTCATTCAACGGATCCTCGCAGGGGAAAAGAAGGCTTTCGCAGAGCTTGTTGATCGTCACAAAGACAGGGGCATGACCCTGGCAATGCGGATGCTGAAGAACCGCGAGGAAGCAGAGGAAGCCCTTCAAGATGCATTCATAAGAGCATTCAGTGCATTGCCGCGTTTTGAATGGAAATCGAGTTTCTCGACCTGGTTCTATCGCATCCTGTACAATGTCTGTGCGACAAGGCTGAGCAGGCGGGGAGAGGACATCCATATGCATTTGGATGGCTCAGAAGGAGAGGGCGGCTTCGATGTTCCCGCAGAAGACTTGCTGCCCGACGAGAAATACGAATCGGACGAATTTCAGTCGATGGTCACACGCGAAATCGAGGCATTGCCGGCTTTGTATGGTTCGATTTGCACGCTGTTCTTCATGCAGGATATGAGTTACGATCAAATAGTGGAGATTACTGGCCTTCCGCTGGGGACCGTCAAAGTTCGGCTGTTTCGCGGCCGGATGTTACTCCGGCAGTCCGTAGGAAGACGACTCGGCTCCGGCAAGCTCAAAGTGGTGTAAAGTTCGGAAGGATTCCTCGAAAGGACGTGTTCATGAATCATCTTACAGAGAATGAAATGCTGCAGGTTGTCGACGGTTCGATGCTGAACGGAGAGAAGACCAGGATTCTCGTTCATCTCGAATCATGTCCTCGCTGCCGCAAAGAAGTCGAGTTCAGCCGGAATCTGGAACGGGCTGCACGATCCGCCCCCCTGTCGAAACCTTCACGCGAATTCACGGCCCGGGTCATGGGAAGGATCGCTCCCCAATTGAAACCATCGATCGGCACATGGTTCATTAATAACCTGGCAAACATCCTGGCGATGACACTGGTTCTCACCGTCGTCTGGTACGCCGTGACACTAAAGAAAGCCGACGGTCCAGCGACAGGACCGACGGTTGTTTCGAATGCTCTTGCGGTCTACAGTGAATATTATGCCAAGGTTCGTGAGCTCTTTCCCGCGGATCGGATCAGGGCCGTACAGAGTCCAATGACCGATCAATCGGCGGAGACTAACAAAATAATTCTCTTTACTGTGATTTCAATCCTGATACTGGTTGCAGTCGACCGATTGGTACTGCGGAGGGTGATCCGGCTCCGTCGTTGAACACATCAAGGCTGTTTACGTGAGGCAGCCGGCACGACCGGTTGCCTCACGTCCTCGTAAACCCTCTCCCTTTTGTTTCACCGCATTTTCCGCTATATTGACAAACCGCCCATCGCGTCCATTATCGAGCGTATCACCGGAGGTTCTTCTTGTCTCAGCGACTGAATATTTTCTTCATTGGCGATATTAACGGCCGGCCGGGCGTGGCGCTTGTCTCGACGGTGCTGAAGCAGTATCTCAAGAAATATGAGATAGATTTCTGCGTGGCGAACGGAGAGAACGTGAATGAAGGAAAGAGCATATCCGAGCAGGAAGTAAAAGAGCTTTTTGAGATGGGGATCCACGTCATCACGAGCGGAAACCACATCTGGGACCGCTGGCAGGCCAAGTCTCTTCTTGCCACCGAAAGGAACCTTCTCAGGCCGCTGAACTATCCGAAAGAGAATCCGGGCTTTGGGTACGTGGTGTACGATCTTAAAGAAAAGGGGCATGTCGGAGTCCTCAATCTGCAGGGCCGTACCTTCATGCAGCCGATTGATGATCCGTTCCGGTCCGCCGATTGGGCGGTGAGCAAGATCGCGAATGAGACGAAGGTGATTCTCATCGACATGCATGCGGAAGCGACGGCAGAAAAAATGGCGCTCGCCTGGCATCTTGAAGGCCGGGTGAGTGCTGTGGTCGGGACTCATACGCACATACCGACTGCGGATGCGAGGATCTTACCGAAAGGAACGGCCTACATCACAGACGTGGGAATGACCGGACCGTATGATTCTGTCATCGGTCTCAGGAAAGAGATCGCCATCAAACGTTTCCAGCATCAGGTGCCGTACAAGTTTGAACTCGCACAGCACGATGTGCGGTTCTGCGGTGTATATATTCAGGTGGAAGCCGAAACAGGCAAGGCCACAAAGATCGAACAAGTGATTTTTCCGGCGTTCTAGATCGTACCATCGATGCCGGCGTTCCCTCCTCAATCCGAAGCCAGACCAATCGCTCAAAGGATCCATATGTCTGCTCAGATCATCGATGGCAAAAAAATATCCGAATCAATACGGCTTGAGATTAAAGAAGCGACGCAGCGGATGAAAGCGGAGCGGGGCGTCGTGCCGGGATTGGCGTTCATCCTGGTCGGCGAGAATCCCGCCTCTCAGTCGTACGTAGGGATGAAGGGCAAAGCGTGCGAGGAAGTTGGATTTTATTCGGTGACCGAGAGAATGCCGGCGGACACAAGCGAAGAGGTGTTGCTGGCGAAAGTGCGTGCGTTTAACGAAGATCCCCGCATTCATGGTTTGCTTGTGCAGCTCCCGTTGCCGAAACATATCAATGAGCACAAGGTCATCGATGCAATCGATCCCCGGAAAGATGTCGACGGTTTTCACCCGGTGAATGTGGGGAAACTGGTGATCGGACAAGAGTGCCTCCGTCCGTGCACGCCGGCGGGCATCCAGGAGCTCTTGATGCGGAGCGGGAACGATCCATCCGGGAAGCACGTCGTGGTCGTCGGGCGAAGCAACATCGTCGGCAAGCCGATCGCGAACATCCTGCTTCAGAAGCAAAAGGGAGCGAATGCCGTCGTCACCATTGCCCATAC
>DOWV01000039.1 GCA_003519375.1 Bacteroidota bacterium | reverse complement strand
AGCATGACCTCACCATATCCGAAGCAATCTACGCCAGTGTCGGGGCAATGGACATAGCGCATGAAATGAAAACCATTCGGTTCAAGACCTTCGCTGAGCCTCTCATTGATAAGTGCCACCGGGATTGTAAGTTGCGATATCAGATATACGCACATTCTGCTCGGGCATAGCTTGGTTATAAAATTGCCATCTACATCGAGAGTGAACGTTTGCCCGACGATGTGACCAGAGTTGCAGTTCTTTGAGCTAACAACCTCAGCCTGGATTGAATACTTTGCGGCTGCCCGGGACAGGCCTGATACCTGCCTGATCCTGTGGTCTCCTTCATGGAAGCGCTCGACTTCCTCTTCAGTATATCCTACTCTTTGTGCATACCGCTGTATGAGCTTTTCTGTCATATTTTTCCCTTCCTGAGTATTAGGATAACGGCGAAATCAGCCGCAAGTGTAACGAGTCGGCTGGATTGCCTTTGTTCGCCTCTTTGGTTCATCCGATTATCGTGTCAGGATACGGGCCAAGAAAGCGTTCGCCGTCGAAATGGACAACGTGATCAGGATCTTCAGCGATCCAGACTTCCGTCTCCCATGAAATCTGACTGAGGAAGCGCCCCATTGCGGTACGTGTCTCGAAAGCAGTGACAAATACAAGCCCCCTGTGGAAACCCGAGAAAAGATCTTTGAGTTCACGTCGGCGTTTCCCGTCAACCACCCCCGCACTGGTCACTGCCTCGCCGATAACCAGCCATTGACGCTTCGGGTCGTGGACAACAACGTCCGGCATCTTGGCGGCAGAGCCTATCTCTACACCGAGGCGCCTCAGGTACGCGACGTCGAAGTGCTGGAATTTATTTTCGGCGTCTCCTGCGTAGAGCACGACGCCACCCTGAACAAACCGGGGACAGAACTCCTCGATAAAGGCTTTTATAAGCGGATTCTGCCCCCGGGTGAAAGCGTGATCTCCCTACCGGATGGCAAACGCACTGGAATACGTGCAATATATCTCTCTCGCTTTAATTCGCGTTTGATCTCTTCTCGTGTCGATAGATAGCGTTTGAGGGTGGAGTCCCATTTGTCCGTTTTGAAAGTCTGGCATAGGCGTAGCGCTGTAGGCTCGATTTGATAAACGGTTTTGCCGCTATTTGTCGGGCGATGTGGGTCGTCAGGGTTCTTGACTAGAAGCCCCTCTTCGACAAAATACTTTACGGCTTCGTCACGGATGGTCTCTCGCGTGTTGGGGGCGTACCTTAAACGGTATTTGCGGGCCACGAAGTCAATAATCGGCGTGATCCCGAGCAGCGGCTTTCGAGCGGCATCCCAACTATCGTCGGGACCGAGGTCAAGAAGTGCCAGAAGCACATATCCGGCGACCTCGTTGGTTTGTTTTGGACCAAAACCAGTGGCACGCAGAATCGCCATCGCCTTTTTCAACTTTCGCGCACCGCGCGTCTTGATTTTACCAGATGGCTGACTCATTTTTTCGACTCCCTGCTGACGAGTTGGTCTATTTCTTCCTGTCCGATGAATTCTTCACTAATATGGCGGCCGATTCCGCGAAGTTGTTCGGCGGAAGGAAATCGCACGTTGTAAAGGTCGGTGGCATTGACTTGGGTGTGTCCGTTGAATTGACGAAAATAAATATCCAGGGCTGTCGAATTGAGAAAGGCCCAAAGACCCTTTGCCAAGACCATGTCGATACCTCTGCCACTATCATGGATGTAATTCAGGTGGTTCTCGAATCCAACGTGCTCTCCTTGAACACGGCTCGGATCGTAAATACAGGCTACAACCCGCCGCCGCTCTTCCTTGGAGGTGAACCGCTTTGTCAGGACGTATATGCCAGCCGGGATGAGGAGACTTTGAGTCTCGGCGCTATTGAGAATCGCATTGGGTTTTCGGGAGTTCTCCTTTGGCCAGGCCACGAAAAGCCCATCGAAGTGGCAAGGGTAGATCAGCGGTGCTGTGTCGTGCTCCGGTTCTTGCCGGATATGCTCCCGCGCACGAAAATCCACGACCCGACCGGTTGAAACCGTCAACCCGAGGGTCGCGAGCGTTGCATCAAGTTGCGATATCTGATTGCGCGCAGCGACATCCTTTGGGGAGATGGGAATATGAATGAAAGCCTCGGGATCGCGGGGCGAAACGATTTCGACAGCCGGGAATACACGGGTATGAACAGCGTCTCCATCTCCGCCACCGCTCTGTGATACCCGAATTGTGGGGGTTTGCTGTGAAGCCTTGACAGCGTGTAGAATGATATTTTCCTGCAATACGTTGTCATGCTTGAAAGCTGTTTTTCTTGATTCAAAGACATGTATGCCGCTAAACGACATATCTGCGAGAAGTCGTTTGCGGAACAGCTTGAAGTACGAACCATTGCAGAAGCTACGAGGCGTGATGGCGACGAGTTCCCCATTGGGTTTCAATAGACCAATAATCAAGTTTATAAAGGCGGTATACAGGTTGGTTGTTTCAGCACCCACAGATTGTAGACGGCGATAACCAACTGATGTTGTGGAGATCTTCCCATATGGCGGATTGACTATCGCCGCGTCGAAGGATGGCGGCATCTGCGAGAACAGGTCATTCCGCAGCATCTCTGCACCTTCGGCAATGAAGTCGGCATTCCGGATAATGAAGGAGAAGTCAATTCCTCTCTCCTGGCACGCAACACGGCAGGCTTCGTAGGTCTTTTCGAGCCCGCTGATAAACGCCTTGTCAATCTCGTAAGCTGTAACTTCGATTCGCTTCGGTGGATGCTTGCGAAGAAGTTGTCGGTGGACAAAGGCAGCAGAAAGAATCCCCATACCTGCCCCCGCGTCGAGCAAACGAAATGTTCTGAATCTACGCTCAAACATCGATGCCATGAGGTCGGCAACATGAGGAGGCGTCAGAAACTGTCCGAGTTCCTTCTGTTGATGGGGGGAGGAAGAGGCGAAGAACTTGGCACGAAGATTTTCGGGAATGGCGAGTAGGTACGAACCATTAATCGTTGCCTTCTTCTCATCGGTTGTCGTTGCTGTTGTGTTCATTTATCGGACATCATACGCAAATGAAGACGGAGTTTCAATCAAAAATCCGTGGCAAATCTTGCAGTACGGCTTTCGTTATGTACAAAGCCAAAGAATGCCGGACATCGGATATCCCTCAAGGCGAACGACAGGCATGAGGGGCGCGGCGGTATTATGCCGCGTCTCTCTCGATGCCTTTGTTATGCCTCCGGTTTTACTGCGTCAATCGTCGCCGAAACCACATAGTCCTCGATCTTGCTTCCCGGCACCCAGTCACAGGCTTTTCGTAGTTCTTCCGAACCGCACTGCAGATATCGTCATTCTGCTTGCCCACCTATATCTTTTCTCTCTATTGGTTTATGAGCACCGCACACCTTGCATACCATCTTCTATCCGCAGCAGGATGAACCGACTTTGCCTTCCTTCCTGTTATCGAAATACCGTTGCAAGTTTTCCGGCAATTCCTCAAGGGGGGCTGGAACAACCAGCGGCATTTCATCAATATTTTGCATGGCGCCCATGATTGCCTCGGTTAACAATGGAAGCGGTGCGTAAGGGAACACCTTGCCACGGTAATGCCACTCACGGCAGTCAACGCTGGTGTTGTTATTAGTGAGGTCCCCACAGGACTCACATACCGATTCACGGATGTCCTGAGCGATATCCCAGCCATTCAGCCGTATCGTGGGTGAACTCAACAAAGCATTCAGCTTCGCCTCTGCTGTCGTTTGGACAACAATCTCGTGATGTCGCAGCTCAATCCCAAGTGCATCAGCCACCGGCTTGAGGAGTTGCACTGCGGTTCTTAACTGATCTCCAGTAGGTACGCAGCGTTTGCAGGTGTCAAGATTAATCACCAGCAGATCGACATTCAAAACTTTCCTCGTCGCCTGTGTCTCTTTTGTTTCGTCCGAAGGGACTTCGGGTTTGGTGGCATCACACCCGCACCCGCAACCTAACTGCCCTGATACAGCAACCTTTCCGGAATTTTCCGGAACCGCACTACAAATCTCTTCATTATTCTGCCTGTCCATTTGGAACCTCCTCTATAGGGTTTAGATTATGAGCAACTCTCACCCTATAAGACGGGGAAAGACTCAAAAGGACGCAATCGATCGGCATCCGGTGGTTAACAAAAATCGCAAGCTCCGCCCTTTCGTTCATAATCACAGAGCCGCCCCTTGTTGTCGAACTCCAGACGGCAGCAAGCAGCCAGCATTTCTTTCAGTAAGGCGCGTCCACGCTGTACCCGTGATTTGGCGCCGGAAAGTGACGTACCCTGCATCTGAGCGACCTCCTTTTGTTTTAATCCTTTTATTTCGGACAGGATGAACGCCTCCCGGTAGGTTTCCGGCAGCCGTTGAATCATGGGCAGCAGGCAGTTCGACAACTCTTGGGTGACTTTTTCTTTGGTATCAGACTGTGGATGTGTCAACCACTCGGGAATATCAACCGTGGGCTTTTGCATGCGATAGTAATCCGTGACCGCATTGCGTGCTATCTGATAGAGCCAGTGTTGCAGCTTTGTTGCATCTTTCAGCGAAGCCAATCCGTCGTGCATTTTCAGAAATACGTCCTGAAGAATGTCGTCGGTCGCAGCGTCATCAGAAATGCGGCGCCTGATAAAAGCCCGAAGCCTTGAATGATATTCTTGCCACACTCTTTCTAACGTATTCATTTAATCTCCATAGGCATAACGCTGGCCATGAGGCGACCGGGCCACAGACGTCAGGCTGAAAACCACAAGCGGCTATTCCCGGTCGGCTCTATGGCGTTGTTCAAGTAAGCCGCTGCCG
>DOWV01000388.1 GCA_003519375.1 Bacteroidota bacterium | reverse complement strand
ATCGCTTCGGCTACAGCGACGATAACGGCGACGGGATTGCTGCCCTCAATGAAGACGGCGATTTTCTGACGCTCGAGAAAACCGCAGATGTCGACAAGTACATTTCGCGCTCCGGCATCGATCTCTACAAGTTCTTCCGTATCGGTGACGAGGCGGGTCCGAGCTTCATTACTCAACCGATGTCGCTTGGCAACTCCCAGATTCTGATTACCCGGCCTCAGTTCACGTATGAGAATACGAAGAACAGCGTCAGCACGGTGAAGTTCGACATTACCAGCCAGGTTGACTATAACAATCAACTGAAGGCCGGTGTCTCGTTCCAGTTCCACGACATCAGCAAGGTGCAGCGGAACTCAGGTCTCGGCTCCGATGCATCAGACGTTCGCCGACGGCTTCTCGTGGAGCAATGGGAATTCAAGCCGACGCAGTTTGGCGGTTACATTCAGGATCGTATGGAGTATGCCGGCCTCGTGATCAATCTCGGTGTACGCATCGACCGATGGGATCCGAAAGCAGCCGACTGGAAAAGCTACTACAACCTGTTCCTCCTGACAAACAACTTCCCGGTTGACGACAGCTTGCGGTCGGAGCTCGTTCCCCTTCGAGGGAAAGACAACGTGAAGCCGTACTGGTACGTCTCGCCGCGCATCGGCGTGTCGCACCCGATATCGGATGAGGCGGCGATGTACTTCTCGTACTCGCGCAATTCCATTCCGCCCCCGTTCTCGCGTCTCTACGGCAGCTATAACGCGGTTCTCGGCTCTGCCGGTGGTCTTCCCCAGTTTGCCAGTTTGCGTCAGGAGCCGGTCATGTCCTCAAACTACGAAATTGGCGCCCAATGGGAATTCATCCCCAGGAAATTCGGTTTGACCTTCACCGCCTATATGCGTGATATCGAAAATTACAGCCAGTATCCGGTGACCCTGAGTCTCGCCAACGGCGCAAACGCGATGTGGATCAGCGCTCAGTACGCTGACGCACGCGGCGTCGAGCTCGGATTGCAGGCGTTACGGCAGACGTATTTCGATTTCGTGACGGTCTACGGGCGATTGAACTACACGTACAGTTATATTAAAGCAACGGGCTGGACAGGCAACGACGCAACGCAGCCGACGACATTCTCCCGTCCCGACACCATGCGATTCGGACAATCGCTGCCGTTTAACGATTTCTGGTCGTACAACAAGGTTGAGACCAACATTGCAGGCGGTGCTGCCGCCGGTGTGGGAGCTCTCCTGGGCGGCAACTACGATCGCGCACACCGGATTAGTTACGTGCTGTTCCTGGAATTCCCGTATCAGGTTATGATTTCCTCGGTCGGCACCTTCCAGAGCGGATTCTACTATCCGTTGTCGGTTACCGTTGATCCTCGCGTGGCGGGCCGTGATTTTGGACAGGCGCCCTGGAACAAGCAAGTTGATTTGCGAATCGAAAAGGGATTCACAATCGAGAATATTCATTTCGCGGTGTACTTCGACATGAAGAACGTACTGAACACGACGAACATCATCGGCTACGACAACACAGCTTCGGGTGCACAACTCTGGGAGTATTCAGCGGCTGGAATTGCGAAGTTGAATGATGGAACCATCGACCCGACGGGAACGTACAAGCGCGCGGTTGGCTATGATGGAAGCCCGTTCTACGATATTCCACGAGAATACTATTTTGGTGTCAGGATTGATTTCTAAGGATATGACACGAGTTGTGAACCATACTATTAATGGGAGTAACACTATGAACATGACAAGACAAAAAGGATTGCTCGTTGCAATTCTTGCTCTATTGTTCGCTGTCGCTCCGGTTTCATTGTTCGCCCAGACCGCACCCGCCACATCGACGGTAAACTACCCGGGTGGTGGTGTGATTCAGGCGGGCGATGTGTGGGAATCATTCCTGCCGATGAGCTTCACGCCGAGCTATAGCGATGCCGGAACATATACAACATTGGGCTTTCGCAACTTCCTCCGCCTGGGCAACTTCGACCGCGCCTGGTCAACCCCGGCCACACACTGGCCTGCCGCGTGGTGGTATACGAACTACTGGTACAAGAACGCCTGGGCCGGAGCCTACGATCCGGATCCAACATTCAATCCCACACAAATCGGCGGCGTCGCTAACCCCAGCTATTTTTCCGCCGCAGCGGGGGGTAACAACTACGCGCAGATTACCTACAAGTCAACATTGAATGGTGGCACGGATCCAACCCGCCACTATACGGTCGAGCCCTACTGGGTCGACGGCACCCGGCGGCAACATGCGGTGTACGAAGCAGCGTGGCCCTCGAACCTGGGTATCGATGTGAAGCTTCGCGCCCATGGCTTCCAGGGACCAAACTGGAACAATTTGAATGACTATGTCATCATTGAGTTCGAGTTCAAGAACACCGGAAACCTCGACATGAACATGGATGGAGTCGCGGAAAAAGTGAACAACACCATCAAGGCGTTTGCGTTCGCTTTCTCGGAAGAACGATACATGTCGGTTGGCAGCTATCTCGGTGGTGTCCGCAACGCCAACGACATCACACTTACTCCACTCGTCGCCCAGGGAGCATGGGTCGATGATCTGGATGCCAACGGCGCACCTTGGGCATTTGCCACAATGTATCCCCATGCGTCAGTGTTGAATCCCACAGCCGGAAATACGGATCTCGGATTCAATACCGGTGCCAGGAAATGGTATACAGACATCTGGTCTGGTTTTGTTATGATCGACGCGAAACAGGGAGGCCTGCCGGCAGATCGTTCGAAGAGCGTTGTCGGCAATCCTACAAAGAAAACCCTCTATGGTACGGATCCAATCGGCGTTGGTCCGGAGCGCGGATGGTATATGTCCTCTGGAAGCCAGGCTCAGACGTATAGTACGGGCAACCCGATGGCACAGTTCCTGACAGCGACCGGCACATGGTTCCTGGATGCTGGCAGGAGTCGGGCAACAAACGCGGCCAACTTCAACCTGAATCCCAACCCGAACTTTTTCACGGCCGGCATTGCGGGCGACATGACTACGTTTGTGCCGAAACTCGTTGGTGCAACAAGGCCGGATGGAGACTTCAAGGCTTCGGGCGTGTTCGATGGCCCACCGCACGAAGATGGCAAAGCCGATGCGACGACGAACTATCCAAACGGTTGGGGGAAACTCTCAAAGGGTTCGAGCAACACGGAGAACTTCAATGGAGACATGTTCGCCGGTGTCGGTCCATTCAGTCTTGCCCCGGGTGAATCCATGACGATCGTCATGGCGACCGTTGCAGGATATCGCCTCGAAGGCATTCAAAAGTCGGTTCGTGCAGCACGCTGGGCGTATGCGCAGGACTATAAGCTTCCGGTTCTTCCGCCGCTGCCCGACATGAAGGTGACCAACACGCTGACGAAATCAGTCGCCGTGGAATGGGATGCCAGAGCTGAAACGGAACCGGGATTTGCAGGGTACAAGGTCTACAAATCGTCACAGTACCTGAAGAAATACTTCCTGGAAGAAGGCATGCGGGTGGTCGACCGGTATCAGGAAAACATGACGCCGGGTCCAATACCAGCAGATCTCAAGAAGCC
>DOWV01000091.1 GCA_003519375.1 Bacteroidota bacterium | reverse complement strand
GGTTTACCGTTCCTTGCGGCTGGATTTCGGCCAACCAGAGTTGAGTGTGTTCGGTATTACCAGATGGTCGCCGATCACTATCATCTCGATATAAGGCGCGGCGCCGATGTGACGGGACTCCGGCGTTCAGCGGAGGGATTCGAAGTCGTCAGCAGGCGGGGGGTGTTCACAGGCTCGAACGTTGTCGTAGCGACCGGCTATTTCGACGATCCGAATCCGTTCGATGTGCCGGGGGTGGAGCTTCCCAAAGTCCATCGCTACTACTCGGAACCATACGCCTACTCCGGAATGGACGTGGCGATCGTCGGCGGGAAGAACTCCGCCGTGGAAATGGCCCTCGATCTCTACAGAAACGGAGCGAACGTCACTCTAGTTCATCGGGGCTCAACTCTCAGCAGCGGCGTGAAATACTGGATTCTCCCGGACATCGAGAACAGGTTGAAGGCAGGGGAGATCAGGGCGCTTTTTGATACACAGGTTCGCGAGATCAATCAGGCCTCCATTGTGTGTCGCGGGGCGCACGAATGTGAAATCCCCAATGACGTCATCTTTGTGATGATCGGATACCTTCCGTCGACTTCGCTTCTGCAGGCGGTCGGTGTGGAAATTGATCCGGGCTCGAAAGCTCCGGTCTACAATGTGCAAACGATGGAGACAAACATCCCGGGTATGTATGTCGCTGGTTCAATTGCTGCGGGACGCTTCAACAACAAGATTTTCATTGAAAACGGACGCACGCATGGGAAACTCATCATCGACGCAATCACCAGGGTTCATTGATTTTAGGGCGCGGTTTTCGTATTTTTGGTGCACTTTGTTCACTTGGAAGCATACTTTTTGAATGGAAAGGCTGGAAATGACTGAAGGCTCTATTATTCAAATCATTGGACCTGTCGTAGACATCGATTTCCCGGGCGGCAAACTTCCCTCGATTCTTAATGCCGTCAGGATCCCGCGAGTCAACCCTGAAGGAGCTTCGGAAGATCTTATCGTCGAAGTGCAACAGCAGCTCGGCGAGGACAGGGTACGGGCAGTTGCCATGGACACCACGGACGGGCTTGTCCGCGGAATGAAGGCCTACGACACCGGTGCACCGATCAGCGTTCCTGTCGGACCGAAAGTCCTGGGAAGAATGCTCAATGTCATCGGTCAGCCGATCGACGGCATGGGACCTGTCGAAGCCAAGGCACACTACCCCATTCACCGCCCCGCTCCGAGTTTCGACCAGATGTCGACGCAGCGCGAGATGTTTGAAACGGGAATCAAGGTCATCGATCTGCTTGAGCCGTACTCAAAGGGCGGCAAGACAGGGTTATTCGGTGGTGCCGGCGTCGGCAAGACGGTTGTCATCACCGAGTTGATTCATAACATCGCCACTCATCATGGTGGATATTCGGTTTTTGGCGGTGTCGGCGAACGCACACGTGAAGGAAACGACCTCTACCTCGAAATGCGTGAATCGGGCGTTCTTGACAAGACCGCGCTGATCTTCGGCCAGATGAATGAGCCGCCGGGGGCTCGTCAACGCGTTGGCCTCACGGCCCTCACGACCGCGGAATACTTCCGCGACGAAGAAGGAAAAGACGTTTTGCTTTTCATCGACAACATCTTCCGGTTTGTCCAGGCTGGTTCGGAAGTCTCGGCCCTCCTCGGCCGTATGCCGTCAGCCGTTGGGTACCAGCCGACTCTTGGAACCGAGATGGGTGAACTCCAGGAGCGCATCGTCTCAACGAAGAAGGGATCGATCACCTCCGTCCAGGCTATTTACGTCCCTGCCGACGACTTGACGGATCCCGCGCCTGCCACGACCTTCAGTCATCTCGATGCGACAACGGTGCTCAGTCGTCAAATTGTCGACAAAGGGATTTATCCGGCGGTCGATCCGCTCGATTCAACCTCCCGGATCCTCGATCCGCTTATCGTCGGCGAGGAGCACTACGCTGTCGCTAAACGCGTGAAGGAAATCCTGCAGACTTACAAGGACCTTCAGGATATCATCAGCATTCTTGGCATGGACGAATTGTCCGACGAAGACAAGATCACCGTTGCTCGCGCACGGAAGATTGAGCGCTTTCTCTCGCAGCCGTTCTTCACGGCGGAAGCCTTCACGGGAAGGCCGGGCAGATATGTGAAGCTCGAAGATACCATTCGCGGTTTCAAAGGAATTGCTGAAGGCGAGTTTGACGAACTGCCCGAGGGTGCATTCTGGATGGTTGGCACCATCGAAGAAGCCGTCGAACAGGCCCATACGATGAAGGCGGCATAAGAAGCAACATGGCCGACAAGTCCTTCAAACTCGAGATCGTTACACCCAAGCAGATTCTCTTCAGCGGAGAAGTGACGAGTTTCACTGCGCCTGGCGTTATGGGCGGATTTCAAGTGCTCAGAAGTCACGCTCCGCTTCTCTCAAACATTTCCATCGGTGAAGTCAAACTCGTGGATCTTGAGGGAACCGAACACCGGTTTGCCACAAGCGGGGGTGTCGTCGAGGTGAGGGACAACAAGGTGGTTCTGCTTGCCGAAACGGCCGAGCGATCCGGCGAAATCGACGTGGAGAGAGCAGAGGCAGCAAGAGACCGTGCCCGCCGACGGCTGGCCAAGAAGAGTGCTGAAGTCGATGCGGACCGCGCGCGCCTGGCACTTTTCCGCGCGCTGAACAGGCTCAAAGTCTCATATCATCTATGAGCAACGTGCCTCTCAGACATTACTGGCAAACCCATCAACTGTCCTTGATGGGTTTTTTTATAGGTTTGAGGAGGTGGGTAGGAGAGATGGCGACGGAACTGGCGCGTTGACATTCAGAGCATGAACAGGTATATTCAACCCGACTTTCCCGATTTTCAATGACCGGACACACCAACCAACTTCCCACTGGTCAAAAGAAGCGCTGTGTCTAAGCCAACTCGTCCCACGGTGGCGGAAATCGATCTTAAGGCGCTGGCCGGTAATCTCCACGCAATTCGCAGAAAAGTAGGC
>DOWV01000136.1:1634-13845 GCA_003519375.1 Bacteroidota bacterium | reverse complement strand
TTGCGTGGTGAAGAGAAGGTGAATGTAGAAATCGGGATACTGAGCATCGCTCACAACATCAAAAAGATAGCTTACTGGGTGAACTGACTCTTGATATTGCCGACTTACACCGTGCATGAGCAACCGTTATTCTCAAAGAACTAATTGGACAGCCTCCTGCTACGATGATCAATTCCTCCTCCATTCCACCTCCCCTCTCCACGCGTTTCCCACATTTGACACGCCCTGCCAGACTCTTGTCTCAATTGGTTTTTCTGTGGGATGTTTCTGCAAAAAGATAATACATTCAGCACAGGGAGATTTGTATGGCTGAAGACCTGCGCAAACCATTTGTGTGCCCGTGGTGGCTCGGATATTTCCTGCTGATTCCCTTCAGAAGGCTCAGTCAAGACCCGGAAAAAATCCTGACTCCGTTTGTCCGCGAAGGCATGACAGTTCTCGAGGTCGGTCCGGGAATGGGTTACTTTACTCTCACACTTGCCCGCCTGGTAGGAACCTCGGGAAACGTAGTGTGTGTCGACGTGCAGGAGAAGATGCTGAGCGCGCTGCTCAAGCGCGCGAAAAAGGCGGGATTAGAACAGCGAATCTCGGCGGTTATGGCAGACGAGGATTCCCTTCGCATTGAAGGGTATGCGGAGCGCGTTGACTTCGCGATTGCCTTTGCAGTTGTGCACGAGGTGACCGATCAGGCCCGGATGTTCGAACAGATAAGCCGATGTCTCAAACCCGGATCCATGCTTTTGTTCTCCGAGCCAACCGGGCATGTGGCCCCGGAGGAATTTCGGAAATCGGTTGAGATCGCGCAGTCAAAAGGCTTCGAAGTAGCAAACACGCTTCATATCAAACGAAGTCTCACGGTTCTTCTGCGGAAGAGGGGCAGGGAATAAGATGAAATCCACGGTTGAAAACTATCGCTCGTGACAAATCGGAGAGTGCGATGTCGACAATTCTGATGAACCTTGACGAAATCATTTTGAAACCGAAGGAAGCGATCTTTCGCAAGAAGGCAGAGGCGGTCATTGAAAGTCTCAGGAAGAGAAGCATCAGTGCGGCATTTGTAGACACGGGGACGCAGGCTGTCGAGGCCATCTGCAAAATGATTCCCGACGGCTCCGTGGTGGCGCTCGGAGGATCGGTGACGATCATGCAGATCGGCCTCCTCGATGCGCTGCGCACCATGAGTATCGAGCTGCTCGACCGGTATCGCCCGGGAATCACGAAGCAGGAAACCGAGGAGTTGGCGCTCCGCGGGATGACGGCCGATATTCTGATTACCAGCACCAATGCCGTGACAGCCGACGGTAAGCTGGTGAACGAAGATGGGAGTGGGAATCGTGTCGGAGCAATGATTTTCGGACCCAAAAAGGTCATCGTCGTTGCGGGCATCAACAAGATCGTGGGAACGGCGGACGACGGTCTGAAACGAATCAAAGAATATGCTGCTCCCCTCAATTGTATCCGGTTAGGTGTTGATACGCCCTGTGCCCGGACAGGCTTCTGTGATGACGATGCGTGCCTCGCTCCGGCCCGGCTCTGCAGCCAGATCACCATCATCGAATCCAACAGAGTCAAAGACCGAATGCACGTCCTCCTTGTGGGGCAGGAATTGGGTTACTAAGCACCTTTCGAAGGATCGAAGGCGTTTTCAGCGTCCTTCGAAAGGTTTCAGGCATTTTCCAAATCGGAGAAGCACCACATGAAAAAGCTCTCATTTCTCCTCCCTCTGATTGTATTCTCATTCGCGTTCTATCTCAGCGGTTCATCCTTTGAGAGACGAGAAGCAAGCGCAGAGCCTGAATTCGATGCCTGCACAAGCGTCATCGTCGGAAATGCCGCATCCACCGACGGTTCCACGATGACATCGCATTCGTGCGACTCAAGAACCGACCGGACGTGGATGACGGTGGTGCCGCACAAGAAGCATAAGCCGGGCGACATGGCCCCCGTGTATATGAGCTCGAAAGAGACCAAAGGGCCGAACGATCCGGACGCGATTTCGGTCGGAGAAATCCCGCAGGTATCCGAAACCTACGCCTACATCAACTCGGCGTATCCTGTGATGAACGAAAAGCAACTGGCGATCGGGGAGACGACGTTTGGAGGTAAGCCCGAACTCAAAAGCGATGAAGGCATACTCGACTGTCCGGAGCTTTACCGGCTGGCCCTCGAGCGAGCCGCCACAGCGCGTGAGGCCATTCGCCTCATCGATCAGCTGACAAAGGAATATGGTTACAACGACTGGGGCGAGTGTTTCACGTTCGCCGACACGAAGGAAACGTGGCACTTCGAGATTCTTGGTCCCGGCAAGGGGAAGAAAGGCGCCGTCTGGGCAGCGGTGAGGATTCCTGACGACCACGTGGGTGTCTCTGCGAATGCGAGCAGGATCCGGCAACTTGACATCCGCGATACGGCGAACGTCATGGCGTCGGGCAATGTATTCTCGCTTGCGCGGGAGATGGGATGGTGGAGTCCGGAGAGCGGGCGACCCTTCGAGTTTTGTAATGCCTATGCCGACAGAAACGGCCTCTACAGCAGAAGAAGAGAGTGGCGGGCGTTGAGCATCGCCGCGCCGTCGCTGAAGCTCGATCCGAATGCAGAGAATTATCCTCTCTCCGTGAAAGCAGATAAGAAACTGTCGGTTCCACAAGTCCTGGAGATCTTTCGCGATTACTACCAGGGCACCGAGTTTGATATGACAAACGGTATCACCACCAAAGGCAAAGACGGAAAAGTGGTGAAGAGCCCCGTCGCGAATCCATTCATGAACAACGACTATAGGGAACTGTTCAGGGTCAAAGGTGAACGAACGATTGCGTGTGCGAGAGCGACCTATCTCCATGTAACGCAGTCAAGAGGATGGCTGCCCGATCCTGTGGGCGGGGTTGTGTGGTTGGGATACGACAACCCGGTCACAACGCCGCACACACCGTTCTACTGCGGCATTGAGAGCATGCCGAAGAGTTATATGATCGACGGCCGCCTGAAGTTCAGAAGGGATTGCGGATGGTGGGCGTTCAGATATGTCGGACAGTTGTGCTATCTCCGCTTTCAGGAAATGTCAAAGGATGTCGAGGTTGTGTGGCGGGAGATAGAGAAAAAGGGATTTGAGAATCAACCGGAGTTCGAACAGAAAACTGTCGAGCTCTATAAGAAAGATCCGGCGAGAGCAAAACGGGAGATGACGGAGTACAGCCACAAGCTCGCCAACGATGCCGTCGACCGCTACTGGCAGCTCGGCGACGATCTCTGGACGAAGTACACCAACAAGTTCTGAGCCCTTGAAAAAGTGTGAGAACCGGATAATCGCACACAGAAGACACTGATGCTACAGACTTCCACAGATGATGGAACTCTTAATTTGAAATATTTTATCTGTGGACATCTCGTAGCATCTGTGTACTCTGTGTTCTATTAAGCGCCATCGTGGTTCATGGAATCGAATACAGACGACACTGATGCTACTGATTGACACAGAATAATAATCGGTGTGAATCAGTGCTTTTGTCTGTGTCATCTGTGTGCCATTACCAATGCTTCACACCGTTCCGCATCTCAACTCCCCCCGATAAACAGGATTCACTTACCAGGAATAAGAATTCCCAGAGCTGGTTCCTCCTCAGTATCTCTAAAACGGGCAAAAACAAGAACTTCTGGTCGGCATACAATTTGTGCCAATTGTGAAGATTCTCAAAACCTAAAGGGTATTTGACATGGTTCAAGCGGCTGAACAGACGAAAAAACCAAAAGGAAGTGTCATTATCACTGCTGAGCGCTGCAAAGGATGCGGCTTCTGCGTGGAATTTTGTCCTCCGGAGGTGCTAGAGCTCTCGGCCGAGTATAACTCCAAAGGCTACCATCCGCCGATCCTGGCAAAACGGGATCAGTGCACAGGATGCGATATTTGCGGCATGGTGTGTCCTGATTTTGCCATCTACGGCTATATGATCAAGAAATCGAACAAGGAGGCCTAGCAGTGCACGCAGATCCAATTGGAGTTCAGACAGGAGCTCATTTCATCGACGGCGATCACTCATGCGCCGAAGGCGCGATCGCCGCGGGCTGCCGGTTTGTTGCGGGATATCCCATCACGCCATCGACAGAAGTTGTTGAGCGGATGGCGGAGCGGTTCCCGTTTGTCGGCGGCATCTTCATTCAGATGGAAGACGAGATAGCCTCCTCCATCGCAATCCAGGGCGCGGCTTGGGGCGGCAAGAAAACCATGACGGTCACTTCCGGTCCCGGATTCTCTTTGATGATGGAACACATCGGTTTCGCGGCGATGACGGAAACTCCCTGCGTCTTCGTCGACGTTCAGCGCGCCGGTCCGTCTACCGGACTGCCGACGATGCCTGCGCAGGGCGACATGATGCAGGCCCGCTGGGGATCGCACGGCGACTATTCGATTATCGCTCTCTCGCCGAACTCGCCGCAGGAATGTTTCGACCTCACAATCCATGCATTCAATCTCTCCGAGCGGTATCGGGTGCCGGTGATGATGATGATGGATGAGTGCGTCGGTCATATGATCGAACGCGTCGTCATCCCTGAAGCTGAAAAAATCGAGATCGTCGAGCGTAAAATGTACGAAGGACCGAAGGAGAACTTTCAGCCGTTCGATGCAGGACGCGACATGGTACCGATGATGGTGAAAGCGGGCGACGGATACCGGATCCACGTGACCGGCCTGACACACGATGAGCGCGGGTACCCAAACATGACGGTCAATACGCAAGGAAGGTTGATCCAGCGGCTGATGGACAAAATCCGGCTCAACGCTGACGATATCGTCATGTATAAGGAAGAGGATGTGAAAGACGCGGATGTCGTGGTGGTGTCGTACGGCATTACATCCCGCACCGCCATCCCGGCAATCGAACAGGCGAAGGCAAAAGGATTGAAAGTCGGACATCTTCGCCTTGTCGTGGTATGGCCGTTCCCGGAAAAACGGATCAAGGAATTGGCACGGCACGTCAAGTCCCTTGTCGTTCCCGAGCTGAACATGGGACAAATCGTGTATGAAGTTGAGCGCTGCGCGGCGGGGCAATGCAATGTCGTTTCGGTCCCCCATGCCGGCGGCACGGTACACCAGCCAAAAGATATTCTGGCGGCGATTGAGAAATCTTTGCGAGGAAAGTGATCATGCCCGAAGAACTTTACGACGTTGAATCGAACGTACCAGCAAATCCGATCGAAGATCTCCTGCGGATGGATCGAATCCCGCACATCTGGTGCCCGGGGTGCGGCATCGGCACCACGGTGAACTGCTTTGTCCGCGCGCTCCAGACCAGCGGTCTTGATCTCGACAAGGTGTCCGTCGTTTCAGGAATCGGCTGCACAGGCCGCGTGGCCGGGTATATGCGGCTCGATTCGTTCCATACGACGCACGGTCGGGCTATTCCATTTGCGACCGGACTGAAACTGGCGAATCCCGAGCTCAAGGTCATTGTCTACAGCGGTGATGGCGACCTGACCGCCATTGGCGGTAACCACTTTATCCACGCCGCCCGCAGGAACATGGACATCACCGTCATTCTGATCAACAACATGATCTATGGCATGACCGGCGGCCAGGTAGCCCCGACAACGCCGGTGGGCGCAACAGCCTCAACGACGCCTCACGGTAACTTCGAAGAAACATTCAATCTGCCGTTCCTGGCCGAATCGTGCGGGGCGGTGTACGTTGCACGTTGGACGGCCCACCATGTCAGGCACCTGACCAAATCCATCAAAGAAGCTGTGGCAAAGAAGGGATTTTCGTTTGTCGAGATTCTTGCACCGTGTCCCACGCTCTTCAGCCGCCGGAACAAACTCGGTGACGGGCTTGACCAGATGGAGTACTACCGGGACAGCAGCGAGATCAAGAACGGCGCCGACACAAAGAGCGTGGCTCTCGATTTCCAGGGCAAGATCATCGTCGGCAAGTTTGTTGACAAGGTACGCCCGACATATATCGAAGCCATGAACAATCACTACAAGGCAAAGTACGGTGACCGGTACGTCCCGTCTGATGAAATGAGGAAACTGAACCATGCCTAGAACTGAAATCAAAATCGGGGGTTTTGGAGGCCAGGGTGTAATTCTAAGCGGATACATCCTCGGGAGGGCAGCATCGATCTTCGACAGCAAATCGGCCACCATGATACAGGCATTTGGTCCGGAAGCTCGCGGCAGCGCGTGCAGCGCCGAGCTGATCATTTCAAACGAGGCCATCACCTACCCGTACATTGTGGCACCGAATGTCATGGTCGTCATGTCGCAGGAAGCTTATACGAAATTCTCCCCGCAACTTGCCCAGGGAGGCATGCTGCTGACGGAGGAAGACCTGGTGGTAACGCATAACCTGCGAAGCGATATCAAGCACTACTCGATTCCGGCGACAAGAATCGCCGAAGAACTCGGTAAGAGGCTGGTGCTGAACATCGTGATGCTCGGCTTTGCAACAGCAATCACAAACGTTGTCGGCCGAGAGGCTGCCCGGAAAGCGGTGAAAGTGTCTGTTCCGAAGGGGACGGAGGAGTTGAATTTCGCTGCGTTTGAAAAGGGATATGAGTACGGCCTTGAGGTGCTGAAGAAGATTCCTGAGAAAAGCCTGGCTTAAATCCGAAGCACGAAGTACGAAATTCGTATTTCGGATTTGCGTTTACGCCATTGAATGGAAGACGGACTGTACATCATCATCTTCTTCTAATTTGTCGATCAGATCCTGCACTTCCTTCGCCTCAGCCTCTGAGAGTTCTTTCGTTGACGTCGGGATGTACTGAAGCTCCGTGCCGATCGGCTCGATCCCTCTCTCCTCCAGCGCCTTGTGCATTTTTCCGTAATCCTGGAATGTCGTATAGATGAAGATCTCCTGGTCCTGCTTCTCGAGCTCTTCCAGGCCGTGATCGATCATCTCCAGCTCGAACTCATCCAGGTTCGCTACCTTGTCCGCAGCAATCCTGTAAACACCTTTTCGCTCAAACATGAAGGCAATCGAACCCGTCGAGCCCAGCGTTCCGTTTCCTCTTGATAGGGCGAGCCTGATATTGGCTACCGTGCGTGTAGGGTTATCGGTGGCGCACTCTATGAGAAGCGCGATTCCATGGGGTCCGTAACCTTCGTACGTGACCTCCTGGTATCCGGCCGTGTCTTTTGATGAAGCGCGGTTGATGGCCGACTCGATACGCTCCTTCGGCATATTGACGCTCTTTGCGTTCTGAATGGCGAGGCGCAGCCGCGGGTTCATCTTCGGATCGGTCACCCCCGCCTTCACGGCGATTTCAATCTCACGCCCGATCCGATTAAACGCCTTGGACATCCGTGCAAATCTTTTGAACATCTTCGCTTTGCGTGTCTCGAATATGCGTCCCATATGTCCTGAAAGAGGAATACCATGTGAAGTGAACAAGGAAATGTTAAATAAGATACGCGTCGGAAAGTTGAAAAGGAAGGGGAGACGAACGCAAAATGAGGAATGCAAAATGAAAGATGTGGAATGGGGGATGAAGAAGGCTGGATTTGGCAATTAGCTGTCAGCTATCAGCACTCAGCGATCAGCTATTACTGCGAAGCTGAAAGCTGACCGTTCACAGCCGACCGCTCGCGGCTTGACTTCCAGAGCATGTTTCAATATCATTGCACGTCAACTTTCCCCGTTCCTCAACCCGCTCTTTCCGCTCAGAGAGGCACTACCATGAATGACAAGCGCATCAATTGGCATGAATACTTTATGAAAATTGCCGAGCAGGTTGCGACGAGGAGCACCTGCGACCGAAAACACATTGGCGCGGTGATTGTGCGTGATAAGACGATCCTCTCGACGGGTTACAACGGCAGCTTGCGCGGCGCGGCACATTGCGACGAAGTCGGGCACGACATGGATAATGGCCATTGCGTCAGAACCGTGCACGCAGAGGCGAACGCCGTCGCACAGGCTGCAAAAAACGGCGTTGCGCTGAATGAATCGGAAATCTACGTCACAGCATCTCCTTGTCTCGCTTGCTTCAAACTCGTCGCCAACTGCGGAATCAAGACTGTTTATTACAAGGAGTTTTACAGAGACGAGCGCATAACGGCCTATGCTCAAGAAGCGGGCGTGGCGCTCGTGTACATGGGTGAGGGGCACCTTGACCTGATTTGAAAACCCGGAGTCGCCGGATGTACAACAAAGAACCCTCGGCTCGTCCGAGGGTCCTTTGTGTTTGAAAGCTCCGGTGTGCCGTGTTTTACTTCCCGCTTTTCTTCCTGATCACGTCGCGCCGTAATTCCTTCCGGTCCTGCCGCAACTCGCGCCGGTCCGAACCCATCTCTTTCTTGTCGCCCTTGAGCTCCCTAACGTCGCGGCGCCGCTCTCTCTTGTCCTTCGCGATGTCGATTTTGTCTTGCTTGATATCTCTCATTTGCCTGGTCACGCCGGCCTTATCACCTTCCCGTTTCTCTTGCCTGAGCTGACGGACATCCTTCGCAAGCTCCCGCTTATCGCTGCGAATCTCGCGGTTGTCCTGCCCGATCTCCCGCCTGTCCTGCCGAATGTCCCTGGCATCTTTCCCGATTTCCTTCTTGTCCTTCCGCACTTCCCGGACGTCCTGTTTCACCTCTTGCGCCGTCATGGTGGTTCCAACAAACACCAGGGCGAGCCCCAACAACAGTGTGCGCTTCATGCTTCATTCCTCCTATCCATGTGTGTCCTTCGGAAATGAGTTCTTGTGTTCATCTGTACGTGGGACAAGTGCACTGTTGTTTTGGTTTAATTCTCGTACGGGTTTTCGTTGTGCGCTGGAACACGAAGCTGACTGGCACGGGAAAACGGAAAACCCCCGACCATACCGGGGGTTTCCTGGACTGCGACTTTGTGTGTTACGTCGACGTTGGCTCTATGTCAATCCTTTGAGCCGTCTTTATTGTTGTCCTTGAAGACACGGATGCTGCTTTTCAGATTCTCGTCTATCACCCCTTCACTCTGGCTCACGGTCGGATCGACAAGGGAGCCATTCTGTGCGCGGAACCACTGGGCAGATGATATCAGGATCGTGGCATTGACCGTGGTCGAACCTTCAGTAATGACCAGCTCGGGATTCAGATCGATCTTTTGCTTTGCGTCGACCTTCGATCGATAGATGAATGTGGTTCCTGTTGCTGATGCATTTCTATAAACCACTCCCTCAACGATGATGCTATAGCGTTCGCCGGCGAGAAAATCAGCAAATTGAGCTTGATCGGCAGCCGGGAGATTGGAAATGATTGATTGCTCCACTCTATGAACATCGAACTCCATACGGCGATAGGTCCCAAACTTCATCGGCACGACGGCTATGGTTTGCGGTGTTTCGCTGAGGTTCAGGGTCAGCACGATGGGTGTAGCTTTGAACGAGGCACTGTCCTCTCCGGCTGTCTTGAATTTGATGTCTCTCAGAACAAACCGCGCCTTTGTGATGCGGATCGAGTCCACTGCGGCAACCTCAGCCGTCGATTCGGGTGAGATCCCCGATGACTTAAGAAGAGCGGTGCCGGAAGTTGTATACTTCGCAGTCATCGACAGTTCCCCTGATGTCTGCGCCGGTTCCGTGCTCTTGTCGCATCCGGAACTCCACAATGCTGCGAGCAACAAAGCGCTTGCGCTGATGTGACGAGTATGTGCGGTCTTCATTCTTCCCTCCAGTTCAGTGAACGATTACAACTGCAATATGGTCACATCAGGGCTGCTGTTCGGTGTGCTTGGTCACACACCCGACCGCTCAAGGCCTCAAACAGATGCCTTTTTGCACATTTCCGGTGCTATCTCTTGTCGTAGTCAAAAGCCTTGTTGGGGAATTTTGGAGCTGGCGGTACCTCCACCGGCTGCTTCTTGATCTGTTCCTGGAGATACTTTATCGCCGCATCGAGCTGAGCGTCTTTTCCATCAAATGTGGCCTTCGGGAGATTGTCGACAACCATGTCGGGTTCAACGCCGTGTCCCTCGATGAGCCATTCTCCCTCGGGGCCGTAGACACCTGTTTCAGCGGCCGTTGCCAGTCCTCTGTCCTGAAGCCACGGACGGCCTGAGAGCCAGATCTCACCGCCCCACGTCCGTGTGCCGATGACCTTGCCGAGACCGAGCCGGCGGAAACCTTCAGAGAACGCCTCGCCGTCGGAAGCTGTGAACTCATTGCAAAGCACTACAAGATGGCCCCGAAAGGCGTACTGCATGTTCCACGTCGGCATGGAGTTGCGTTGTTTCCAGTAAAACCACGCTTTGCGCATGAGTTTTTCGAGAATCCATGAATCGATGTTTCCGCCACGGTTGTGGCGCACGTCGATGATGAGTCCCTTACGGTTGAACACGGGATAGAAATTCTTGACCCACTCGGTGTAATTGCCGCCCCCCATCGCCCGCAAGTGGACATATCCGAGTTCGCCCTTCCCGGTTTCTTCCACCCGAAGGCGTCTGGTATTTTCCCATTCGCTGTAGCGGAGGTTTGACTCTTCGCCCTGCGAGATCGGTTTCACGACAGCGTCGTACTCTTTGCCGGTGGATGCCGACTTCAGCTTCAGCAGAACCTGCAGCCCGGCCTGGTTTCTCAAGAGCAGCGCGGGAACTTCAACAGACAACGTCGGCGTGCCGTTGATCGAGGTGATGATGTCTCCCTCCCGGATCGTCAGCCCCGGTTTGTTGAGGGGCGATGTGACCTCGGGATAATCCGGATCCGCCGCATAAATATGATTGATCCGGTATCCTCCGTTTGCCTCATCGCGTGCGAGTTGTGCTCCAAGCGATGCAGGACTGACCTGGTCGGGAGTTGTCCGCCTGTCGCCGCCGCCCACGTAAATATGGAGAGCAGCGAGCTCGCCGACGAGGCTCGATATGACATCATTCAACTCATCGCGGTCGGTTACGCGATCGACGAGCGTAAGGTGCCGGTCGAGCAATCCCTTATAATCGACGCCGTGGAGATTCGGATCGTAAAAGTAGTCGCGCTCCATTCGCCAGGCTTCGATGAGAATTTTCCGCCATTCTTGTTTCGGTTCGACCGTAAAGGTCCAGCTGCTCAGGTTCACTTTGCTCTTGCCGATTTCCGAAGGCGGCGAACCGGAAGCATCGATCACATAAAATTCCCCCGACTTTTGAACCAGGACCTTTTTCCCGTCGCGGGAGAGCTCGAAACCGTTGATTTCTTCCACAAGCGTTTTTGAAGCGATGTCTTTGTTCTTGATCTCGAGTGCAACGAGCTTCGACTTGGGATTAGCGGAGACATCGGACTCTGACCAGAACAGATACTTGTCGTTCATGGAAAGCCCGCGATAGCGGCTGGCGGGAAGGGGCACTTCGGTGACACGATCCTGAAGCCCATCGAGATCGATCGTCACCTCAACTCCCTTCTCTTTTTTCGGCTCGCCGCCTTCCTTCTTCATTTCCTTGTCCTTGCTGCCCTCTTTGTCCTTCTCCTTGTCTTTGTCGTCTTTTAAAGCCAGGAGTTCGTCGGCAGGAAGGAACGGAGAACGGCCGTCTTTCCTCAGTGAGAGACTGTAGATCTTCGTTGTTTTGTCGAAAAAAGGTTCGGGTTGGCGGGCACCCCAGGGGCTTCCGACTAATGACTGGAAGTAGCGGTCGGAAAGAAAGTAGAGCCATTTCCCGTCTTCACTCCAAATCGGGTTGTAGCTGTCGACGCGGTCCCGGGTGACGACGACGATCCTGCCGTCGGTCACGTGATAGAGTTTGATCTGGGGATAGAGGTTGGCCGCGTATTCGACGTAGGCGAGCCATTTGCTGTCCGGCGACCATTGAAATCCGCCGAAACCGCTGACGTCCGTCGAAGCGATCTGTGTCATCTTCTTGTCGGTGATGTTCAGAAGCCAGAGTTTCTGATCTTTGTCGTCGAAGACAAGCCACTTTCCGTCCGGTGAGATCTCGCCGTCGAACTTGTACGATTTGCCGTCCCGCGTAAGCTGTTCGGCAGCGCCGATTCCATTCGCCGGAATTTTCCAGAACTCGAGTTCGCCGGTGTCGTCAGAGAGGGTCAGGAGCGATTTGCCGTCGGGCATGAAGCTTGCGCTGTAGTAGCGAACCTTCCTGTTCCTGGATGCCTCTGTGAGACGCCCCTGCTGTGCCGGAGCCACATACACCTGCCCCCGTGCGGTCAACGCCACCCTGTCGCCCGTCGGAGAGAGGCTCCTTGAAGTGAGAAAATCCATCGGTTTCTTCACCCACTTCTCACGTGCCTGATCAAGGTCGGACGAAAGTGTGATGGACACGAGC
>DOWV01000136.1:0-1378 GCA_003519375.1 Bacteroidota bacterium | reverse complement strand
TCATTCATCGACCAGAGGTTCATCGTTCCATCACGATCGGATGCAAAGTAAACCCGGCCGTTCCACCATTGTGGATTCTTGCTGGTGCCCGGAAAATCCGGTGTGAGAGGCAATGCTTCGGGCGCCCCGAGTGTATACTTCCAAATATTCTGAGCTGTTCCCCCTTTGTATCGCTTCGTGTGGCTTCCCTGAAAGGGGAGACGCGTAAAGTAGAGTGTGTTTCCCTTCACGTCGAACGAGCCGTCACTGGCCTGATTGAGGGGAAGGAGGTTGATCGCACCCGATTTGGTGTCGATCGTCAACAGTTGGCGGTTCGGGAGTGTTGAGAAGTGGCCGGTTTGATAGAGGATCTTCCCATCAGGTGTCCACCCCACGACCGTGGCGTTTTCACCGTCGAACGTCCGTCGTGCCGGGATCCCGCCGTCGAACGGAATCGTGTACACCTCAGTCGGGCCTTCGTATTGTGCAGAGAAGGCTATGAGTTTCCCGTCCGGCGAGACCGCGGCGTTGGTCTCCGAACCGAGATGCGACGTCAGGCGCTGTGCCGCGCCGCCGTTGATGTCGACCTTCCAGAGGTCGCCCTCGGCGGTGAAGATGATCTTGTTTCCACCCGAAGCAGGAAACCGATAGTATCCCTTCGGAGGGTCAGCCAGAACCATGAGTGGGAGAACGAGAGAAATAATTGCAGCGAGCAGACGTGTCATAGCAGACTCCGATCAGAAAATGAAGGAGGTAGGGGTAGGAGCAATATTGGGAATCTACGACAGAGAATGCCGAAAGGTGCGTAGAAAAGGAGAGGATTTCAAGGAGGGTGCGTGGCCTCCGGTAGATTCCCGAAATCTCGCATTGCGTACCGATGCAGATTTCGGGAATCTCGCAACGCGCCACGCACATCTCAGGTTGCATTTGTAGAAACGGAGAATTACATTTCGTCAGTTAACGAAATGAAGGAATGAGACATTATGAAGCGTGATGCCGTCAATCCCCTCAAGGCTGTGGGCGATGCCAACAGGGTGAGGATTCTCAAAATGCTGGAGGAGCGGGAGCTTTGCGTCTGCGAGGTGAGGGAGATACTCGATCTCTCGAATTCAACCGTCTCTCAGCACCTTGCTCTTCTGCGCTCTGCGGATCTCATCGTCGACACCAAGGACGGAAAATGGGTGAACTACCGGCTCCACGTGGAGTCCGGGAATGTGCTTGTCCGTTCCCTGCTCGACCTCATGAAGAAGTCGTTTGAAGATGACGAGACTGTGCGTGAGGACAAGAAGAAAGCCCGCAGAGTTGATCGAGTGAAAATCTGTGGTGTTTGATCCCTCGTTGTCCGACAGTTCAACCTGCCCGCCTCATTGTACTCGGAAGGCAGACCTTATGTTAAGCA
>DOWV01000286.1:29504-34901 GCA_003519375.1 Bacteroidota bacterium | reverse complement strand
TCTCGTGAATATGCTATATTTTGCAAGGCGTAATCAACAAACCTTCAAGCAACCGTTCACTAAAGGCGATTATTTGCCGACGTTAGGAGGTGCTTAAGACTTCAGCGCAGCAGAACTCGCAGTACGTTCCAACGGGAAAATGAACCGGAAAGTGCTCGTTCTCAACCATAATTACGAGCCATTGAGCGTATGCAACGTCAAGAAAGCTGTTGTACTTCTGTTTCTTGGGAAGGCTGAGTTGATCGAAGCTTCCAATGGTCGATTTTTGCACTCCGTTTCGCTGACGATGCCATTCCCAAGCATTGTCCGCCTCTCTGTCTACGTTCGGATCCCCTACAAAAAGATTGTCCTCTCCCGGAAGAATATCCTTCGCCGTGACGGTCATCGCTGTCAGTACTGCGGCAGAACGGATGTTCCGCTAACAGTTGATCACGTCATACCGCGTGCAAAAGGCGGCGAAGACTCGTGGGAAAACCTCGTCGCGGCTTGTGTGCGTTGTAACAACAAGAAAGGTGATCGGCTCCCGGGAGAAGCGCAAATGAATCTTACAAGGAGGCCCATCCGACCGAATCATGTCATGTTCATCAGAGATTTTGTCGGAAGTGTTGATGATTGTTGGAGACCGTATTTGTTCATGAATTGATATGCGTTCATGGCACGTGTTGTTCTGCTTTGAAAGGAGAATGTAACCAGATTTGAGTGATAAGAAGAAGGTCATTCTCAGCGGCATGCGCCCGACAGGAAAGTTGCATCTCGGACACCTTGTCGGGGCGCTTGAAAACTGGGTTTCGCTTCAGGGGGAGTATCAAAACTACCATCTCATAGCGGACTATCATGCACTGACGACGGATCCCGTTTCGTCGCAGATCTATGATCATTCCATCGACATGCTCATTGACTGGCTCTCAGCCGGGCTTGATCCGAAGATCAGCCCGATGTTCCGGCAGTCGCAGATCAAGGAACATGCCGAACTACACCTGATTTTCTCGATGCTCGTGACGACGTCGCGGCTGGAGCGTAATCCGACGCTCAAAGAGCAGGTGCGTGACCTGGAGATGGACACGATCGTCTATGGTCACCTGGGATATCCCGTCCTGCAGGCCGCTGATATTCTTCTGTACAAGGGGGATGTCGTACCGGTTGGGGAAGACCAACTGCCCCATATCGAAATCACGAGGGAAATTGCCAGGCGATTCAATGTGCTTTACTGTGAAGCTGCACCCGTCTTCCCGGAACCGGAAGGAAAGCTGACAAAGTTTGCCCGGCTTCCCGGTCTCGACGGTCGCAGGATGAGCAAATCGATCGGAAACACGATTCTTCTTTCCGATGGACCGGACGAAATCAAGAAGAAAATGAAGGGTGCCGTCACCGATCCTCAGAAGGTTCGCAAAGGGGATCCGGGACGCCCCGATATTTGTCTCGTGTTCTCGTATCACAACAAGTTCAATGCAACGGAGACCGCAGAGATCAGGTCGGGATGCGAAAGCGGATCTCTCGGATGTGTCGATTGCAAGTTGCGCTGCGCCGAGCGGATTACGAATGCCCTGGCGCCTCATCGTGAGAAGCGGGCATATTACGAATCTCACCTGGATGAGGTGAAGAACATCCTGCACGACGGCGAGACGAAAGCGCGTACGGTTGCACAACACACGATGAGTGAAGTGCATCAAGCTATGCACATGGGATAGCAGGGCGACGATTCGATCCAACGGGCCAGCGTATGTATACGATAAGACTTAACGAATTCGAAGGACCTCTCGACCTGCTTCTGTTCTTCATCAAGCGGGACGAGCTGGATATCTACGATATCCCGATTTCGCGGATCACGAAAGAGTTTCTCGACTACGTTCACTACATGGAAGCGCTCGACCTTGAGCTCGCCGGTGAATTTCTGGTGATGGCTGCAGAACTGATGCAGATCAAAGTGCGCATGCTTCTGCCCCCTGAACCTGGCCAGGAAGAGGAACTGGATCCCCGCGCCAATCTCGTAAAACGGCTCGTCGAGTACAAGAGATTCAAAGAAGTCGCTGTAACGATGACGGTGCAGGAAGAGGCCCAGCGCAAAGTGTACTACCGCGGATACTATGAAGCAGATCCCCGCGTGACGACCGAGGCGGAAGAAGACACGTCGCTCCGCGATGTTTCGCTTTTCGATCTGATTTCGTCCTTCAAGTTTGCTATCGAGCGGATGCCGAAAAAGTTTGTTCACGAAATCGTCCGGCTGAATGTGACGGTGGACGAGCAGATAGACTTTATCCTCGATTATTTCTCACGCCGTTCGGAGGCGACGTTCTATGAACTCGTCCAGGAAATGTCGGAGAAGATCCGGGTCGTGGTAACCTTCATTGCGTTGCTTGAATTAATCCGGTCGCAGAGGATAGTCGTTCGCCAGGCAGAACCGTTTGGCGAGGTCTCGATCATGAGGAATGTCGCATAAGCGAATATGGCCGAACAGAACACAACAACGCAACCAGTAGCCCTCCAGGTGCCGTCGACGGTCAGAAGCCTGATCGAGGCATTGATCTTCGGTGCGCGCGAACCATTGAGCGTCCGTCAGATCCAGGCCCTCTATGAAGTGGAGGGACCCGAAGGCAGCGAACCGAGGAAGATTGACTACGACTCCATAGCCCGGTTCATCGAAGAGCTGAACGGCGAATACACAGCAGCCGATCGACCTTATCGCATTGTGCAGGTTGCAGGGGGATATCAGTTCGCGACGCAGCCTGCGTACGCCGAATGGCTCGGAAAGCTCTACAAGGAGCAAACCCGCAGGAAACTCTCGCAATCGTCCATTGAGTCATTGGCGATTATTGCCTACAAACAGCCGATCACAAAGCCGGAGATCGAGGCCATACGCGGCGTGAATTGCGACTACGTTCTTAGTACGTTGCTCGAGAAGGACATGGCAACCATTGTCGGCCGGGCACCGACGGTTGGGCGCCCGCTGCTCTATGGGACGACGAAGGAGTTCCTCAAACATTTTGGATTGAACGACCTGAACGACCTTCCACGGCCCCGGGAGATCCAGGAAATTCTCGGCGATGGCCAGTTCGAGACTGAACGGCGGATGCTGGAAGCTGAACAGGGGCTTCTTGAAGAGAAGAAGGAAGAGGATTTCAAATCGCGGCTTCCTCATATTCCCAGGCGGAAAGCAGGCATGGACGACGATGTAAAGATCGTCCCGAAGAAACGGACTCGCGAGATCAAGGTCCGCCACAATGAAGAGGCGCCCGAGAATCAGACTGGGAAATCGAAGGCGGATGCTCAATTGACATTGCTTCCCGATGCGGCAGCTCCGGTGCCCCCTGAAGACGTTGTTGAGGAGACCACGGTCGACTCTGTGGAATCCCTCACGATTCCCACTATTGAAAACGAGGCCAGCGAGTCGGTTTCCGAGCCTGAAGCACCCCCGGAGATGACCGATCCGGCCATCCTTGCAGAGTCGCTAAAGTACATCGACCTGACTCAGAAGCCTCCGGCATCTCGTGAGGTGACGGAAGAGGCGGTGCCCGTAACCACTGACCATGGAGAAGAAAAGCCGGTTGTGTCTGAAGCTCCAGGCGAAGAACTAATTGCTGAGTCAGACGCCAGGAACCAGGTCGAACCGTCCGCAACCTCTGCCTTTGTTGCTGTGCCTGACGAGTCCAACGCGGAGATTTCACCTCCTCGGGATGTGCTACTTCCGGACGCTTTGCCGTCGCCGAAGCCCGAACATTTTGAAGCCAGTCCGCCGGACGAAAGTCCGGCAGAAGACTCTATCGATTCCAGAGAGATTGACATGTCCGAGGTTTTTCAGCCAATCGATCAGCCTCCGGACGAACCAGCAGTGGAGCCCCAAGCTCCCGGTCTCAGGCAGGTGCCTGAGATTGAGCAAGATCACCATCAAGATCTTAAATCCAAGTCCCGGTGGACATCGTGGAAAGAGAAGATTCAAGGGTTCATCAAAAAGCTATTCGGCTAAACAGGTATCTCTCGCTCGCTGGCGTCGGCTCTCGCCGCAAGAATGATGAACTGATTCTTTCCGGTGTCGTCAAAGTGAATGGGAAAGTTGTTCAAGAACTTGGAGTGAAGGTCGATCCTCTCGCCGCCCGGGTGACCGTTCAAGGAAGACCGGTCTCGATCCAGCAGAAGACGTTCTATATCCTGTTCAATAAGCCCAAGGACTGCATCACAACGCTGAGCGACGAGCGCGGCCGTATGACGGTCATGGACTATGTGAAGGTGAAGGAGAGAATCTATCCCATTGGGAGGCTGGACCGTAATACGACGGGAGTGCTCTTGCTCACGAATGACGGCGATCTCGCACAGGCGTTGACTCATCCAAAACACGAGATTGAACGCGTGTACCGTGCGCGGCTTGAGCGGGGGATTCTCGATGAGGACATGAATAAGCTCCGTCGAGGTGTGAAACTGGAAGACGGTATTTCGAAACCGGAGCGGACGGACGTCGTTCCCGGCACCAAGCGGACGGAGATCTACCTTTCGCTGCGGGAGGGGAAAAACAGGGAAGTGAGAAGGATGATCGAGGCTCTGGGTTATGACGTGAAAGGACTTGAGCGTATCGCGTTTGCGGGCCTGACAACTCAAGGGGTGCCACGCGGGCGATGGAGAAACCTGACTCGGTCCGAAGTAAACCATTTGAGACAACAAGCAGAAGTCTGACAGTATGCGATTTGAACGAAACAGCGGCATCCTCCTTCATCCAACATCTCTTCCTGGCCCGTACGGCTGCGGAGATCTTGGCGATGTCGCAAGGCATTTCATCGAATGGTTGATAGTGGCGGGCCAAAAAGTCTGGCAGATTCTGCCGCTCGAGCCGACAGGCTATGGCAACTCTCCCTATATGGCACTGTCCGCATTCGCCGGCAATCCACTCCTGATCGGACTCGAAGGATTGATGGCAAAGGGATGGCTCGCGCCAAGTGTGCTCGAGCCGAACGCCGGATTCGATCCTCGCCGGATCGACTTCATGAAAGTAATCCCCTTTCGCATGCTGGCGCTCAGGCACGCAGCAGAGAAATTCTTCTCGATGCCGAACAGGGCTGACTGGACCGACTATGAAAAGTTTTGTCACGACCACGCCTCCTGGCTGGACGATTTCACGCTCTTCAGGGCGCTCGAGCAGCATTTCGGCGCTGCCGTCTGGACCGAGTGGGACGCCGATCTCGCTCAGCGGAAGCCTCGCTCCATAGGGCAGGCGAAGAAGGAACTGGCAGGAGAGATCCGTTTCTGGAAATTCTCGCAGTGGCAATTTTACAGACAGTGGGCAGAAGTAAAAAACTACGCGAACAGCAGGGGTATCAAAATCATCGGTGACATACCGATCTTCGTAGCCCACCAGAGCGCGGATGTATGGTCGCACCCCGAACTGTTCTTCCTCGACAAGCGCGGTCGTCC
>DOWV01000286.1:16250-29323 GCA_003519375.1 Bacteroidota bacterium | reverse complement strand
CGCTATCAATGGTGGATCGACCGGTTTCAGCGCGCATTTGAGCTCGTCGATATCACACGCATTGATCACTTCCGCGGATTCATCGGGTACTGGGAAATCCCGGCATCCGAAAAAACGGCAGTCAGGGGTCGCTGGGTGGATGGACCGAAGGAGAAGCTCTTCAAGGCTGTGCAAAAAAAGCTCGTGACGCTGCCGATCATTGCCGAGGACCTCGGTGTCATAACACCGGAAGTTACCGAGCTGCGTCGTCAATTCGAATTCCCGGGGATGAAAGTCCTGCAGTTTGCTTTTGGCGGCGGCCCCGACAATCCGTTCCTTCCGCATCGGTATCTACCGAATAGCGTCGTCTACACGGGCACGCATGACAATGACACGACACGAGGCTGGTTTGAAAGTGCGACTGAGCATGAACGTGTGTTCGCAACCAAGTACTGCGGCTGCCAGCCTTCCGAGATCACTTTTGAGTTGATGCGGCTTGCGTCGAGGTCTGTGGCCGACCTTGCCATCTTCCCGTTTCAGGACGTGCTTGGCCTTGGGACGGAAGGACGGATGAATTTCCCCGGCAAGGCGCTGGGGAACTGGGATTGGAGATTTTCCTGGGACCAGGTCGGACCCGAGCACGCCATGCGGGTCTATGAACTTTCCGCGCTGCACGGCCGTGTCGCCCCCGATAGGCTGCAACTTCCGCCATTTCCGCAAGGCCGGCGACTTCCCTAACCACAGCGCGATGAACTGAACCTCATCGGCAAGATCCTGAACAATCACATGACCGAACAACACAATCAGAAGCACCCCGCTCCTTCGCCATCGACTCCAGAGCATGAAGATCTCAATGTCCTCATGGTCCGAAGGAGAGAAGAACTTGAAAACCTGAAAAGTGTCGGCATCAATCCTTATGCGTATGAATTCGACCGCACGCACTTTTCCACCGACGTCGTCTCGGCGTTCAAGGACGACGAGCCTCAGCGAATCGTTGCCGTCTCCGGGCGTATCACCTCCATTCGAAGAATGGGTAAAGCATCATTCTGTCATATACAGGATTCGAAGGGGAAGATCCAACTTTACTTGAAGAAAGAAGGTCTCGCCGCCTATGACGCCTTCAAACAGATGGATATTGGGGACATCATTGGCGTGAAGGGATACGTTTTTCGCACGAAGATGGGTGAGGTTTCCATCCACGCCCGGGAGTTGACACTGCTGGCGAAGTCGCTTCGCCCCCTTCCCGTGGTGAAAGAAAAAGTTGACGAGCAAGGCAACAAGGTGATCTACGATCCGTTTTCCGATAAGGAGTTGCGCTATCGTCAGCGTTACGTTGATCTGATCGTAAACCAGGACGTTCGCGAGGTGTTTGTCAAGCGGGCGCGCATGGTCAGTACCATACGGAAGTTCCTGGATGAGCGCGGGTATCTCGAGGTCGAGACTCCCGTGCTGCAACCGATCTACGGAGGAGCGTCGGCGAGGCCGTTCAAGTCTCATCATAACGCGCTTGACGTCGATCTCTATCTCAGGATCGCCGACGAGCTTTACCTGAAGCGCTTGATCGTCGGAGGCTATGACGGGGTATATGAAATCTCCAAGGATTTCCGGAACGAAGGGATGGATAAAACCCATAATCCGGAATTCACGATGCTCGAGCTCTACGTCGCATACAAAGACTATCGCTGGATGATGGAGCTGACCGAGCAGATGGTTTACGATCTGGCCCTCGCGGTCAATGGCACGCCGCTCGCTTCGCTTGGCGGCAATGAAATCAACTTCACACCGCCCTGGAAACGCATTTCGATGTTCGAAGTCATCCATGAATTCACGGGAAAAGACCTTCGAGGGAAGAACGAGCAGGAACTGCGTGCGATCGCAAAGGAACTCCACGTTGAGGTCGAGCCGTCGTTCGGCACGGGCGCGGTCATCGACGAGATATTCAGCGAGAAAGCAGAGCCGCACCTGATTCAGCCGACCTTTGTCACCGATTATCCCGTTGAGATGTCGCCGCTCGCGAAGAAGCATCGGACAGAAGCCGGTCTGGTAGAGCGCTTCGAGGGGATTGTGAACGGCCACGAAATCTGCAACGCGTTTTCCGAATTGAATGATCCGCTCGACCAGCGAGCCCGCTTTGAGGACCAGATGAGTCTTCGGGCAAGAGGAGATGAAGAGGCGCAGGTGTTGGACGAAGACTACTTGAGGGCTCTGGAGTATGGTATGCCCCCGACCGCCGGGCTCGGAATCGGGATCGACCGCTTGACGATGCTTCTGACGAACAAAGATTCCATCCGGGATGTCATCTTCTTCCCGCAAATGAAGCCGGAAAAGTAGAAGACGAGGTCAATCCGGTTCTCCTATCAGCCGTGATCCATGCCCGGGCCCACGAAAGCCCGGGTCCTCCCCGCATCCTGAACCGAACTTCACGTTTGCAGTACAAATTCGATCCTTCCGAGGCAGTCGCCTCCTGCGATGCAGCAGCATGTGAAGACAATCACAGCCGGGCCAGCGATTGTTGCTTTTGAGGCGATTTTGGAGCATTTTTAATTTGAGTATATATTCTCTAGCGTTCTCTGACGGGTATTGAAGAGGGGTCATCGTATGAAAAGCAGGATTACACTCTGGACGGTCGTCGCTCTGATGGCTGTCAGCGTCTTCGCCGGGATGGAAATCAAGCACTTGATTTCCGGCGACTTGGTCATCGACCAGAGCAAGAAATTCAATGAAGTCTTGAGTAAAGTGGAGAACAATTACATTAAGGAGGTTGACGTCAAGAAATTGACGGAGGCAGCCGTGGAAGGGCTGTTGGATAAACTAGACCCGCACTCGGTCTACATACCGGCAAAAGCGTTCGAACAGGTAGCTGAAGAATTCCGCGGAAAATTCGAAGGGATCGGCATCCGGTTTACGATCCGCAACGACTCGATCTTCGTTGTCGAAATCATCGGAGGCGGTCCGTCGGCCAGAGTCGGACTGCAATCCAATGATCGAATCGTCCGTATCAATGATTCCTCCGCTGTTGGCTACAGTGACGACCAGGTTCGTCAGCGGCTCAGAGGGCCAAAAGGAACAAGGGTGAAGGTCGGTATCTACCGGCCGGGTATCAAAGAGCTTCTCGACTTTGAGATCACGCGCGATGAAATCGCGTTGAACAGCGTCGAGATTGCCACGATGGTGTCTGACAATGTCGGGTACGTGAACGTGAGCAAGTTCAGTGAAACCACGGACGATGAAATGAAGCGAGCCCTGAAACAGCTCAAAGATCAGGGAATGAAGAGATTGATTCTTGATCTGCGCGGCAACCCGGGTGGATTGCTGGAACAAGCTTTTGAGATGGCCGACCTTTTCCTCGACGCAGGCCCGAAAGACCATCCGCACAAGATTGTCTACACGAAGGCACGCAGGCCTGAGTTTGATGAGGCGTATTTTGCGAAAACCGGCGAGGCCTATGAGAACCTCCCGTTGATCATTCTGTTAGGGAACTACTCGGCAAGTGCCAGCGAGATCGTCGCCGGTGCAATTCAGGATTGGGACCGCGGCCTGATCGTGGGTGAGACCAGTTTTGGAAAAGGACTGGTCCAGCGCCAGTGGCGCCTGACGGACGGGTCCGCACTGCGGCTGACCATTGCACGGTACTACACGCCCACGGGGAGGCTCATCCAGCGAGATTACGAAGGGAAGGAGAAAGATGCCTATCAACGAGAGGCATTTGAGCGTCAGGAAAAAGAAGGGGAGAACATAGAGCACAAGGCAGAAAGTGATTCGAGCCGTCCGGTGTTCCATACGCACGCAGGCCGGGTCGTGTACGGCGGGGGCGGAATCACGCCGGATTACGTTGTGAAAAACGCCGTGCTTGCTTCACAGACTCAAACCATCCTGCGAAGGGGGCTGTTTGATTTATTCGTGAGCGGCTACCTCGACGGGAAGGGCCTTTCGATTCGAACTGAATTTGCAAAGAACTGGAAACTTTTCCGCACATCGTTCTTCGTCACGGAGCCAATGATTGCCGATTTCCATGCATTCCTTCAGAAAAGCGAAGTGAAAATCGATCAGAAGGAGTTTGAGAAAGATCTCACGTTCATCAAGACGAGGCTGAAGGCGACATTCGCGAGGAGCTTCTGGGGGAATGACGGTTGGTACCCCACCATGCTTCAGGTGGATGCTCAGTACCAGAAAGCTATGGGTCTCTTTCCAGAAGCTGAGAAGATTGCGGAGTTGCATTAAGCCTCGAAGATGACGAAGCGAGAGAACGGATTAAAGCGGAGAGTCTTGTTGATCTTTGCGATTACTGTTACCGGCCTTCTGCTGATGGGTTGGAGCGGCGCAAACGGACCGCCAGCGCGTGTTGTTTCCGATCCTCATTCTGCATTTCAAAGCCGAATGCTCGAAGTGGGCGAAGAACTCGAGTATAAGGTCAGCTATTCCTTTTTCACCATCGGCACGATTCGGACACAGGTCCTCTCCAGAGATACTCGCAATGGGCGAATAGTCTACAAGACGCGCGCCCTCATTGAGTCCAATCCGAGTTTGAGCTGGCTCGTCGATCTCCACATCCGGTTTTACAGTGAGATGGACGGCTCCATTTACTCGTACTACTGGCTCTCCGACGACAGCACGTCGAAAGAGGTCAATTTCAGGCGTTTTCGATTCGACTACGATAACAACCGGGCCTATCTCGAGCGCGGAAAACGGATCAATGACGGGGTGCGAAAGGTCGAATCAACGGATACCGTGAAGATCACGGGGCAGTGCCAGGATGGCCTTTCATTGTTCTTCTACGCCCGCGAGCATGTCCACTACGTGGGCCAGGACCGAATTCCGACGCTCATCGAAGACAAGCAAGCGAGCACCTACATCAATTTCACCAACAAACGGACCGACATGGAGATCGATGCAGTCGACTATCCCGTTGATGTGGTCGCGTTCGACGGCAAGGCGGATTATGTCGGCATCTTCGGCTTGACCGGTGGGTTCAGGGGTTGGTTCAGCAATGACGAGCACCAGGTTCCAATCGTTGCCCGGATGAATGTGATCCTCGGGAGCATCAAGATCCAGTTGGCCAAATGGAACCGTCCCGGCTGGCAGCCCCCGAAGTATGTGGAGACCCCGGCAAAATGATCCTGCCATACAGAGGAATCAGGCCTCGGATTCACCCCTCCGTATTCATCGCTGAGGGAGCTCAGATCATCGGCGACGTGGAAATTGGTGCCGAAAGCAGTGTGTGGTTCAACACAGTCATCCGGGGAGATGTTCACTACATTAGAATAGGTGAAAAGACAAACGTTCAGGACAATTGCGTTCTTCACGTCACACACGAGACTTATCCTCTGGTCGTCGGATCCGGCGTTACCGTGGGACACGGTGCAATTCTCCATGCTGCCACCATCAAGGATCATTGCCTCATCGGCATGGGAGCGAAAGTCCTTGACAACGCAACCGTGGGATCCTATTCCCTCGTAGCGGCGGGGGCACTTGTGCTGGAGGGATTTGAGGTCCCCGAAGGAGTGCTTGTCGCTGGTATCCCGGCAAAGATCAAGAGAAAGCTGACGGACGAAGAGCGCCGGCAGATTGTACAGTCTGCACAAAACTACATCAACTACGTCAAGTCGTATCGTGAATAATGATTCTTACGGAAAATTGTTATGAAGGTTAAGTTTTGGGGAGTTCGCGGTTCAATCCCGACACCGGGAAGACAGACAGTTCGGTACGGCGGCAATACGCCATGCCTCGAGATCCGTCTGGACGACGACGAACTGATCATATTTGATGCCGGGTCAGGTATCCGCAATTTCGGTGATGACCTGATCAACAAGGGTGCTTCCGTAAAGGCCCATTTGCTCATTACGCATCCCCATTGGGATCATATCCAGGGTTTCCCGTTTTTCAAGCCGGCTTTTATCTCTGGGAATGAACTGACGATTTTTGCCACCGAACGGCCGGAGAAATCGTTGAGCGAAGTGATTGCGGAACAAATGAATCGCATCTATTTTCCGGTCCAGCTCAACGAGCTGAAAGCGAAAATTCATTTCAAGCCCCTCAAGGAGGAGGGTGTGATTCAGTTGCCGGGCTGTACCGTGAAGACGATCTATGTCAATCACCCCGGATTCACGCTGGGCTATCGTCTGGAATACAAGGGGAAGTCGTTTGTCTACATCAGCGACAACGAACCGTACGATCGGGGAGCAGGGGCATTCTTTGCCAACTTCGAACCTGAGGTGAGGCAGAGATTTGATTCCACGACCGGCGATCCGAATCGCCGCATCTTCGAGTTCTGCCGCGACGCTGATGTCCTCGTGCACGACGCTACGTACACTCCTGAAGAGTACATCGACCGTGTCGGATGGGGGCACTCACACTATCTCTTCACCTTGCGTATCGCTGCGGAGGCGGAAGTGAAGCGGCTGATTCTGTTCCACCATGATCCGACGCATGACGACGACAAAGTCGACGACATGCTCCAGAAGTGTAAGAAGGAAATCAAAACGCGAAGATACCGGTTTGAGTGCGAAGCGGCGGTTGAGGGGATGGTTCTGAAGGTCTAACTTGACAATCTCTCCTGGCTTGGTTATATTCAGGTCAGGTTGAAGACGCTGCAGCGGCGCTCTCGACGGTACAATCGTTCGCGGCGCGGCTCGACGAGCGGTGATTAGTGGATGAGTTGAACACAATTGGTAATCTCGACATGTCAAAGCCCCGTGTCTCAATGGCTGGCGGTTGCAGAACAGAGACCCTCCGGGGCTTTTATTTGGTAGGTTCAAATGCCAGGACGCTCATTGACAGAATTTGAATTCAAGGAATCGGACATCAAGAAGATCGGTCAGATCCTCGGTGTCACGGTGAAGCACAGGGGAAGCAACCACCGGTTCGAGCTTGAGAACAAGAGCCTGAGCCGGAAACTCTCCCTCGAAATTTATCCCTCCATCAATATCGGCCAACGCAAAGGCAATCTCATCTCTGTCTATACACCGACGGCGCATCTTCAGCTTCATTTTTGCACAGGGTATGTCGTCAGCAAGCTCCTGGGGGAGATTACGTTTGTCGCTGAGTCAGACGGGAAGCTGTCGGGCCTCACGGTTGAACGGGAAGGCGGGTGTTCTCTGTACGCGAACGTGGACCGTGGGATTCTCTCCGGCGATTTCACGACGCTCGGCCCGGAAGTGATGCTTTCCGGGATTGCATTGTCGCTGACCGAGAATATCCTCCCGAAAGCAGGGTCTCCGGGACCGGCCTCAAAACCCCAGGGGCCGAAGCAGGCAAAGACTCCACGGAGACAAAGAAACTAGACTGGATGATTTTCGTCACAAACAGTCACCCGTCTCTTCGGTTTCCTAAAAAGGAAACTTTCCGAGCACTTGAGTGCGTTCTGAAGCTGGAGGCTGTCCGGCGTTTTGAACTATCGGTTGTCTTCGTGGGAAACCGGTATATCCGGCGCGTGAACAAGAAATTTCTTCAACACGACTATACGACCGATGTCATCTCGTTTCCGCTCGGGGAGGATGGTAGTTCCCCGCTCGAAGGCGAGCTCTATATTAATCTGGACCGGGCCAGGAGCCAGGCCAAGACCTACGGAGTCACATTTGCCGAGGAAACGCGGCGTCTTCTGATTCACGGGGCGCTGCACCTGCTCGGTTACAAGGACTCCACACCGCGGACAAAGGCGGTGATGACGCGCCGTGAGGATGAAATCCTCGCCCGATTGTCAGTCACGAGAAGGTAGATCTGAATGCAGGAACGGATTGTCGAAATCATCCTGTTTCTCGTCAGCGAGCTGAAATCGAACAAACAGCTCAATGACGTTGACGTCACGCTCTTGACCGAAAACGGTTATACGCAGACTGAAATTTCCACAGCCTTTTCATGGCTGTTTGAGCGGATGTCGTTCGGCCAGGAACTTCTGGTCAAGGAGCAGGATTCGGGGCGCTCCCATCGGGTGCTCCACGAAGCCGAGAAAATGGTGATCACGACGGAGGGATTCGGGTACCTTCTGCAGTGCCGCCAGCTCGGACTTCTTTCGAACGCAGACATTGAAACGATCATTGAGCGAATTATGGCCGCCGGATTTTCAAGTGCCGGTGTGCCGGAGATGAAGAGTTTTGTGGCCGGCATGCTCCTTGATACAGATAATCAGACGGGAATGAATGGCCGCATCTCGTTGAACAGCGACGATACGATTCACTAGTGGGATTAATGGAAAAATCACTCATCATTGTAGAGTCACCTTCCAAAGCAAAGACCATCAACAAATACCTCGGCAAAGAGTACATCGTCGAGGCCTCGGTCGGGCATATCAAAAACCTTCCCAAGAGCAAGCTCGGCGTGGATGTCGAAAACGAGTTTGCGGTGGTCTACGAAAATATCGCCGGGAAGGACGAAGTCATCCAGCGGCTCCGTGAGCGTGCTGGCAAGGCGAAGGCAGTCTTCCTTGCAACCGATCCCGATCGTGAGGGGGAGGCGATCGCGGCGCATCTTGCCGATGAAATCAAAGGTGTCAACAAGAACATCAAACGCGTCCTGTTTCATGAGATCACAGCGGAAGGCGTGAAGGAAGGGATGCGCCATCCGAAGAAGGTCGATACGCACATGGTCCTCTCGCAGCAAGCCCGGCGAGCGATGGATCGCATTGTGGGGTACAAGGTAACCCCCTTCGTGTGGAAGACGGTGTACTACGGATTGTCCGCCGGAAGAGTGCAATCGGTGGCATTGCGCTTGATTTGCGAGCGAGAAACTGCCATCGGTGCCTTCGTGGCGGAGGAGTACTGGTCGATTACCGGAGAGTTCCAGACCGACCGGAGCGAGCCGTTCCTCGCGAAGCTGTTCAAAGTTGCCGCGTCCGATCCGAAAATCCCTGACGAAACAACGATGCGGGGGTATCTCGAGGAAATCCGTAAACAACAATTCGAGATCGGGGTAGTTGAACGGAAGCCGGTCAAGAGAAATCCCCCTGCTCCTTTTATTACCAGCACGCTGCAGCAGGAAGCTGCGCGCAGGCTTCGTTTCTCGGCGAAACGGACGATGATGCTGGCGCAGAAACTCTATGAAGGCGTTGATGTCGGCGATGAAGGTCCGACCGGCCTCATCACGTATATGCGTACGGATTCAACCCGACTGAGCGCCGACGCGGTGGCTCAGGTGCGTGAGTACATCTTCGATAACTACGGCAAAGTTTATCTGCCGAAGGAACCGCGGCTGTTCAAGAAGGGCAAGGCATCACAAGATGCTCACGAAGCCATCCGGCCGACGTCGATCAAGCTGACGCCCAAGGACGCAAAAAACCATCTCGACAAGGATCTTTACCTGCTCTATGAGCTGATCTGGAACCGATTCATCGCGTGCCAGATGTCGCCTGCAGAATTCGAGCAAATGTCCGTCGATGTTGCGGGCGGGGAGTATCTCTTCCGCGCGACCGATCAACGGCCGCTGTTCAGAGGATTTCTTCAGGTGTACGACGATGTGGCGGATGAAAACGGCGGGGAGAAGGACGACAGCGACCCAGTCTCGAAACTTCCGGAGAGCCTGGCAAAGAGTCAGCAGGCATCGCTGAAGGATCTGATCCCTCGCCAGCATTTCACAAAACCCCCAGCCCGGTACACGGAAAGCAGCCTTGTAAAAGAACTTGAATCTCTCGGCATCGGCCGTCCGAGCACGTATGCAATGATCGTGAGCACGGTGATCGACCGAAAATACGTGGAGCAGAATGAACGGAAGCTCTTTGCGACACAGCTTGGGATGCAAGTGAACAAGCTTCTGGTTCAGTACTTCCCCGATGTCTTCAACGTGAGATTCACTGCGCGGATGGAGGAGGAACTCGACACCATCGCTTCCGGTAAACAGCTCTACGTTAAGGTCATGAAGGATTTCTATGACCCGTTCATCAGGGCGCTCGAAAAAGTAGATAAGAACGCACAGAAGATCAAGAAATCACTTCAGGAAGAAACGAGCGAGGTCTGCGAAATCTGCGGCCGCAAGATGATCATCAAATGGGGCCGCAATGGCAGGTTTATGGCCTGTGCGGGGTATCCGGCGTGCAAGAACAGCAAGCCGCTTGCAGAGGATCAGGAGAAGCATCAGCACCTCGCGGGGATGAAGTGCGACCTTTGCGGCGGCGACATGGTTGTCAAGTCGGGCCGGTTTGGAACCTTCCTTGGCTGTTCAAACTATCCGACGTGCAAGAACACAAAGCCGATCAGCATGGGCATCCCCTGTCCCAAGTGCAAGCAGGGAGACCTAGTCGAGCGGAAGACGAAAAAAGGAAAGCGAACGTTCTACGGCTGCAATCGATATCCCGAATGCGACTTTGCATCGTGGGATAAACCGGTCAACCAGCCGTGCTCGAATTGCGGCTCGACCTATCTCGTAGCAAAATACTCACAAGCGAAAGGGGAATACCTCAAGTGTCCTGAATGCGGCGAGGAATTCGTGAGGGAACAAATGGCTGTCGGTGCCTAAGTCCGCTGTTGATGATCATGATTGTGTGAGGTTCTTGTCGGTATGCACACCAGCGTTCGTAAGTTCCTGGAATACCTTGAAGTCGAACGTCGCTATTCTCCAAACACCATCCGCTCGTACGAGGTCGATCTTCACCAATTCGCGACCTTCCTTGTCTCCCGCCGTATCGATTCCTTCGACGGCGTTTCAAAAGACGACCTGCGCTCATTCCTGAGCAGCTTGCTTGATGCCGGAGTTTCTCGCAAAAGCGTTGCGCGAAAAACAGCATGCCTTCGTTCATTTTTCCGCTACGCGAAGCGTCACGGCATCACCGTGAAGAACCCCACGCTGACACTCATCTCACCGAAGCTCGAGAAGCGTCTGCCGTCGTTTCTGGATGAAACGACCATCACAAGGATGTTCGACAGCCTCGATACTGACACACCGGAAGGGAGGCAGCAGGCAGCAATCCTCGAACTCTTCTATTCTACCGGCATGCGGCTGAGTGAACTGGTGAATCTCGATGTCGGCGATCTCGATGTGGCCCAGGGGATCGTGAAAGTGACAGGAAAAGGATCGAAGCAGCGTATCCTCCCGGTCGGACGGCGTGCGCTCCGGGCGATGAATTCCTACCTTCGTGATCGCTTGCGATTGTTGACTCAAAGGGGGCTTGCATCCGACGAGTCTGCTCTGTTTATTACGGCCAAGGGAGTGCGTACGTATCCCGAGGCCGTCAGCCGGATGGTGAAGAAGGCAATCAGTCGGGTGTCGGAACTTGAAAAGAAATCGCCGCACGTGATTCGCCATACGTTTGCCACGCACCTGCTGAATCGGGGGGCGGATCTCCGGGCTGTGAAAGAGCTGTTGGGTCACGAGAGTCTTTCCACGACCCAGGTCTACACGCATGTGTCAACGGAGCAACTGAAAAAGGTGTATCGACAGTCTCATCCGAAGGCGTAAGGGAGGGGAAGGGAGAGGGTTAAACCATGCGGATAAATAAGGAGCTCTCTATGAACACGACGGTTACGTCCAGGCATTTCAAAGCACATTCGACGCTGATTGACTACGCGAAAGACGCAGTTGAGAAACTCGAACGTTACTACGATGGTATTATCAAGTGTGAAGTGAAGCTGAGTTTTGAAAAGGCCTCGAACAGCGTCAAGAGGGCCGAGATCATCCTGAGCGTCTATAAGAACAAAATCGCGGCGATTCACGAAAGCGAAGAGTTTCACAAGTCTATTGACGGTGCGGTGGACAAGGTGCTGGCACGTCTCAAAAAGTACAAGGACAAATTGCACGCCAAGGACCGGAAACAGGTCCGAGAGGTTCGGTCGAAAATCTAGCGGCCACAGAGGAGTCGTTCATGTCACTTGCTAATCTGAAAGAGACCCGGCGGGAGAGCATCACCGTCGGATTCTTCTTCGAGCGAAACAAGAACCGTCTGAAAATGGTGGCGGTAAATGGTGAGGTGGGTTTTGAGAAGGTTATCCGGGACAAGAGCATCCACAGGCCGGGACTGGCTCTCGCTGGCTACGTCGAGTTGTTCACGTTCGACCGGGTACAGATCGTCGGCAACACCGAAGTCCGCTACCTGAAACACCTGAGCCTCGTGGAGCGCGTCAAGTCATTCGAAACGCTTTTCAAATTCGACATACCTTGCGTCGTCATCTCGGGCGAAAACACTCTCGATGACGAACTCATCGCCATCGCAACGAGGCACGGCGTCTCGGTTTTCAAAACACCGCTTGAGACGACGAAACTCGTGTATTTTGTCAGCGATTTTCTCGACGATCAGTTCTCTCCGCAGACAGTCATACACGGGTCGTTCATCGACGTGTACGGGATAGGTGTGCTGCTCGTGGGACGGTCCGGTATCGGCAAGAGTGAAGTGGCGCTCGATCTCATTGAACGAGGGCACCGCCTCGTGGCTGACGATGTCATCATGGTCACGCGAAAAGGAGAGGGAATTCTCATCGGCGCGGGCACGGATGTCGTGAAACATTTCATGGAAATCCGCGGGCTCGGACTCATCGACGTGCGCTCGATATTCGGCATCCGGTCGATTCGATTCCAGAAACGCGCTGAGATTGTCGTTGAATTGCAGGAGTGGAGCGGTGACGTGGAGTACACGCGCACGGGTCTGGATCACGAGAACATCTCCATTCTTGGAGTTGAGATTCCCCACGTGAAGCTCCCGATATTCCCCGGCAAGAACATTACCGTGATTGTTGAGGTTATTGCACTCGATTACCTGCTACGGCATTACGGGTATGATGCCGCGCGGGAGTTCTCAAAACGTCTTGATGCCGCCATCGCCGAGAAATCGAAAAGCAAACGAGCGATCGACTATTTCGAGCACGATTTCGAGTAATTGGGACAAAACGGCTTGACAAAGCCTCAAATATTCTCTAACTTCGGTCAACTTTTTTAAGGATTTCTTCCGCATCGGTCAGGAAACACGTTTTTCGGCACATTTCTCATTTAGCAAGAAACGACAAACGATGAGTAGATTCAAACTCTACTATTTTTCGTCCAAGACCCTCAGCTTCGTTGAGGCGCGCTGGTTCAAGACCCGGTTTGCCGCGCTCTCGATGGTGCTCGGGATGGTCGTTCTCGCGATCGTCTTTGAGACCAATCAGATCTACGATGATGTGCTCGGCCTCGGCTTTCAG
>DOWV01000286.1:0-16195 GCA_003519375.1 Bacteroidota bacterium | reverse complement strand
TTTCAGCGCGGCAAAGTGCTGGCTGCGGAGAATGCAGTTCTGCGCGATCAGATTCGGCAGTTTTCCGGACGGCTCCAGGCCATCCAGGGTCGGCTTTCTTCCCTGAGCGATCAGGGGAACGAGCTTCGACTTCTTGTCGATCTCCCCAAGCTCGACAAGGACACGCGTGAGGCAGGATTCGGAGGGACGGATGAACGTCTTGATCTCGGCATCTCCGGCAACATCAACGTGATGCTGAACGATCTCCGCGGATCTATCTCGAAGGCAGAAAAAGAAATTGAATTACAGCAAACCAGCTATCGCGAGGCGGTGACAAAATTCGACCGCAACCAATCGATGTATCCATGCATACCCGCCATTAAGCCCATGGACGGTTACTACTCGATGGGAGGATTCGGCATGCGGATGCATCCGATCTACCATCAGTGGCTGCCGCACGAAGGGTTGGATATCGCGAATGACGTTGGTACTCCGGTCTATGCGACAGGTGATGGTGTGGTTGCAAGTTCTGGACGGACGCTCGCCGGACTGGGGATCATGATCGTTATCAATCACGGGTACGGATATACCTCAGTGTACGGTCACCTTGACAAAGTACTGGTCCGGGCCGGTGAGCGAGTAAAGCGCGGTGCCATCATCGCACGGTCGGGCCGAACTGGAGTTGCCACGGGCCCGCATCTCCACTACGAAGTCCGGCTGAACGGCGTACTGCAAAATCCGGTCGACTATTTCTTCGACGACGTTGACTATAAGAAGATAAAAGAACAACTCGCGTTTGGCCATTGAACCCGATTGGGATTGAAGGCTGTTGGGCGGTTAAAGCCTCTGGAGGAGTTTTTGGGAAATGATTTGGACACTCGAATTGGCCTCGTATCTCGATGATGCACCCTGGCCTGCCACGAAGGAGGAGCTCATTGACTATGCCGTGAGAACGGGGGCGCCGCTCGAAGTCCTTCAGAATCTTGAAGAGCTGGAGGACAGCGATGAACCCTATGAGAGTATGGAAGAGATTTGGCCCGACTATCCCACAGATGAGGATTTCTTTTTTGAGGATGATAAGGAATATTGAAATCAGTGACACCCTCACGTGAGGTTGCCCTCGACAGAGAAGTACAGGGCCAGGATTGAACCCAGCGTTTCGTGGCTGGGTTTTTTTTTGATCTTTCTATGAGATATCGAACTCTTTATATCGCTCTCCTGTGCATCATCGTCACAGGGCTTGCCTCCACGCAGGACCGGTGGCGCGACCTTGAGGTGTCCCGGATTCAATTCGAAGGCAATGAGGCCTTTCGCGATGATGCGCTCTTGGATGTGATGCGAGTGAAAGAATCGCCCGCAGCGTTCTGGAAGTTCCTCTACACGATCAGTGAGAAGCTCGGTGACAAGCCGGAGTACTTCGATCCGGTCCTGTACGCTCAGGACTGCGGGAGGCTTGCCACATTCTATCAGGACCAGGGATTTTTTTCCGCACGCATAGATACCCTCCTCAAATTCGACTTCGGAAAGAAAACGGTCTCCATCTCATTTTTGATCCACGAAGGGCGCCGGTCTCTGATCGACAGCATTCAGCATGTGGGATTTGAAGGACTTCCCTCCGATCTCATGGAGGAAATCCGTTCCAACGCACTGATCGAGGTCGGTGATCCGTACGTTGTAGACCGGGTCGTGAGCGAACAGGCGAGACTCGTCAGTGCGTTCTTTAACAACGGATTTGCTGATGTGAGGGTTGAGCGTCCTACCGCTGACCGGTATCTCTCCACCAACAATGTCAAGGTGACGTTCGGGCTTGATCCGGGAAGGCGATATGTCTTTGGTCCGATCAGCGTCAAGCAGGACTCGGCTGTCACAGAGCGTGTTGATGATGCCGTCATCCTTCGGCATCTCGATTTCGGTCCGGGAGATTTCTACAGCCAGGCGAAGCGCGCCGACAGTGAACGGAATCTGAATCGCCTCGGAGTCTTTGAAACATCGAGAATCGAACCGGTCATAGGAGTTCGATCAGACTCGATCAAGGACATTCCGATGCAGGTATATGTCCGGCCGCGGCCGTTCCAGGAGATGGTCCCGGAAATTGGGGTGAGCGACGAAAATAATGCCTTCAATATTCTTCTTGGACTGGCCTATAATAACCGAAATCTCTTCGGCGGAGCCCAGAACCTCCAGGCGAGACTTCAACTTCAGCTGCAATCGATCCAGGATGTTGAATTCGGTCGGGTGTTTAACCGAACAGGTTTGAGAGACAGCTCAGTCATCGGCAATGCGGAGCTCTCGCTTCAGATCAACCAGCCGTATTTTTTTAACAACAAGACTTCGTTTACTCCCTCGGTATCATTCATCGTCGAGAAGCGACACAAATACTATTTCAATCCCATTCTCCGGGGTCGGTTCGGCGTGACGTCGCAGACGGCCCGTTATACTACGGCATTCATCGAGTGGAGCCTGGAAAGGATCGGCTACGAGTCGATCAATCCGACCATCGGCGGCATCTACTTCGACAGCCTCAGCATCGACAGGCGTCCGCAGCTCAACTCGATTCTTTCCGTGACCCTCCAGCGTGACAAGAGAAACGATCTCTTCTATCCAACGTCGGGATTCATGCATTCAGTGACCGTCGAAGAGGCTGGTCTCATCCCATCGGTCTTCGGCGGGCTTTTTGGCAGCGATCTTCCGTATTCGAAGTACCTCAAGATCGCGGGACGGGGGCAATGGTATTGGGACCCGACGCAAAACGAGGCATCTATCTGGGCATTCCGCCTCTACGGGGGTGTGGCAGAGCTCTACGGTCATTCCCCGGCCCCTGTGCCGATCACGCGGAGATTCTACGGCGGCGGCAGTGGAAGCGTTCGTGGATGGAAAGCGAGAGAACTTGCCGTGTCAAAACTCCCGCTCGAGGGGGGAAACGCGGTGCTGGAAGGAAGCATCGAAAACCGGTGGAACGTTCTCCGGAGTGCGGGTCGGCTCGGCTTCGTCGAATTTAATCGCTTCTCGTTCGTATTCTTCTTTGACTTTGGAAATGTCTGGACAAGGGCGCGAGAGTTCAAGGCGAGCGAAATCGCGATGGCTTCCGGCCTCGGCCTCCGGTATGCGACCGTCGCCGGGCCTATCAGAATCGACTTCGGATTCCGTGTCTACGATCCCGCGGAGGCGGAAGGCCGCCAGTGGATCATGGAGAAGAAATTCTGGAAAGAAACTCTCGGTAATTTCGTGCTGCACTTCGGGATAGGTCATTCATTCTGATGAGCATCGTATGAGCTGGGACAGGATTATCGGCCAACGGCGTGTCAAGGATCTGCTTCGGAGAGTACTCTCTTCAGGGTCGGTCGCGCACGCACATCTGTTCTGGGGCGGTGAAGGAGTGGGGAAGGACGCAATGGCGATCGAGTTTGCCCGGGCACTCAACTGTCAGACGGACCATGTCTCTCCCTGCGGGGTATGCGCGAGCTGCCGCAAGATTAACCTGCTTCAGCATCCGAACGTGAGCATGATCTTTGCGTTGCCGGTCGGGAAGAATGAGCAGTCGGGAGATGACCCCATCAAGGGGCTGACGGAAGAGCAGGTCAATGCGGTGCAGGAGCAGATCCGCCTGAAAGCGGAAAATCCCTATCATCGGATCGAGATACCAAAGGCGAATTTCATCAAGATCAACAGCGTTCGGCATATGCGCCGGGATGCGGCCTTGTCGGCCTACGAAGGCGGCAAGCGCGTCTTCATCATCAGCCACGCCGAGGAAATGAACGCCGAGGCAAGCAACTCCCTGCTCAAGACACTCGAAGAGCCTTCCTCCGACTCTGTCTTTATTCTGACGACTGCCCACAAGGAACAGCTTCTCCCCACAATCCTCTCCCGGTGTCAGATGGTACAATTCGATCCCTTGGGGGAAGAGGAACTTCGCGACGTGCTGACGGGCCGTCACGCCATCGAAGGAGAAAGGGCCGCGCTCATCGCACGTCTGGCGCACGGAAGCTACACAGATGCGCTGGACCTTCTCTCAGCGGATGTCGTTGCGCAGCGTCAGGAGGCAGTGCAATTTCTTCGATTGATCCTGGGCTCCCAAAGAATTGCGCTCGCGGCGGATGTTGAACGCATCGCCACGCTCGGTGACCGGTCGGCTGTGGAGCGGTGGATGAAACTCCTGAGCGTATGGCTCCGCGATGCGCTCGTACTCCGCGAGCAGGGGGAGAGCGGATTGCTCAACCTCGACCACGTGAAAGATCTTCAGAGCTTCAATCGGAAATTTCCCGCCGCGCGACTCGGGGATGCACTCGAGTGCGTCGAAGGCAGCATTGCTCTTGTAGGCAAAAATGGCTACCTTCCACTCATTGTTACCGGCCTCGCCATAGATTTGAAACGTTTGTTAGCCTCTTCATAATCGGGATTCTGTGACCTCAAAGAATCAACGGATACTCGTGACGGCGGCTCTGCCGTATGCGAACGGCCTGCTCCATTTGGGCCATCTGGCTGGAGCGTATCTCCCGGCGGATATCTACGTGCGATACCAGCGCGCGAAGAAGCGCGACATCCTGTTCCTGTGCGGCTCGGATGAACACGGTGTCGCAATTACCGTCACCGCGGAAAAAGAGAAGATCACGCCGCAGGCCGTTGTTGACCGATACCATTCACTCAACAAGGCATCGTTCGAGGAATTCGGGATGAGTTTCGACAACTACTCCCGCACCTCGCTCCCTCTCCATCATAAGACGTCTCAGGAGTTCTTCGCAGAATTCCACCGTCGGGGCGTGTTGAAGGAAAAAGAAGAGCAGCAGCTGTATTGCGAAAAGGACAAAATGTTCCTTGCCGACCGGTACGTCGAAGGGACCTGCCCGAACTGCAAGTATCCGGAGGCGCGCGGAGATCAATGCGAGAATTGCGGCACATGGCTGAATCAGACAGAACTGATCGAGCCGAAATGCAAGATCTGCGGCACCACCCCCATCGTTCGAACGACCTCCCACTGGTATTTCCCCCTCGGACAATTTCAGACACGTCTGGAGGCCTATATCAAGGAGCGATCGGAGCGTGACGGCTGGAAGGAAAACGTCCTCCGGTATTGCGCCAGCTGGTTCAAAGAGGGCCTTCAGGATCGCGCTGTGACACGGGACCTGAGCTGGGGTGTCCCGGTTCCTGTTGCAGGTTATGAGTCAAAGGTGCTCTACGTATGGTTCGACGCCGTCCTGGGCTACATCTCCTCCGGCAAAGAATGGGCTGGTCGCACTCCCAACCCGGATGCTTGGAAAGACTTCTGGCTCGGCCCCGACACAAAATATGTTGCCTTCATAGGCAAGGATAACGTGGTATTTCATTGCATCGTTTTTCCGGCGATGCTTATGGCCTGGAACGATGCCGGGAGGGAGCAATACGTGCTGCCGGAAAACGTACCTGCGAACGAGTTCCTGAATTTTGAAGGCCAGAAGTTCTCGAAGAGCAGGGGATGGGGCATCGACCTGCAGAATTTCCTGAATCATTTCCCTGCGGATCCGCTCCGGTACACGCTGGCTGTCAATCTGCCGGAGTCGCGGGACAGCGATTTTTACATGAAGGATTTTCAGGCGAGGACGAACAACGAGCTTGCAGACATTCTCGGCAACTTCATCAACCGGACGCTTGCATTCACGGAGAAGAACTTTGGTGGTAAAGTGCCGGCTGCGGGGACGCTGAGTGAGCGAGACCGCGAAATGATCAGGACCATCGCTGAGGCTCCCGGAACCGTCGGCGGCCTTTACGAACGTTATAAATTCCGTGACGGCGTCATCGAATCGATGAATCTGGCACGCGCGGCGAATAAATACTTCAACGACAGCCAGCCCTGGAAGACGCTCAAAGCGGACCCAGGGCAATGCGCCACCACGCTGAACATTTGCCTTCAGGTCGTACGATCGCTCGCGATCATCTACGAACCGGTTATTCCAGCCATTGCCCTGCGCATGTGGGGCACCCTGGGCCTCGAGGGGACGCCCTCGGCGGCAGGGTGGGAAAGCGCTGCAGCATTGGGCCTTCAGTCAGGACATCAATTGAACAAAGCGGAGATACTTGTGGCGAAAATCGAAGACGAGGCAATCGACCCGATCGTGAAATCCCTCAGCGAGCCGCCGGTGCAGGAAGTTCCGAAGCAGGCTCCGGAGGTCAAGCCGCTGATCACCCTGGACGATTTCAAGAAAGTGGAATTGAAGCTTGCGAAGGTGATAGCTGCCGAGCGCGTTCCGAAGTCGGAAAAGCTCCTGAAGATCCAGGTAGAGATCGGCTCTGAGAAACGTCAGGTGGTTGCAGGCATTGCACAACATTACAAGCCGGAAGATCTGGTCGGGAAGCTCATTGTGGTGGTCGCGAATCTGCAACCGGCCAAACTAATGGGGCAGGAATCACAGGGAATGCTGCTGGCAGCGACCGACAGTGCAGGGAAGCTCGCGGTGTTGACCGTTGCAGATTCACTTGAAAGCGGTGCACCGATAAAATAGGTTTATCGTTCTCGATCTGGTTGAGAATGCCATCGGTTTCGATGGCATTTTTTGTGCCCATTCCGTTTCTTGATTGGAGGAGCAAATACCCTTATATTGAAGAAAAATCAGGGCCACCTTTCAGAAAGCAACTTGTTGCGGCAACTTCAGAAGTTTCTCCGATTTGTAAAGATTGAACACACACTCTTCTCGCTGCCGCTTATCTTCAGCGGCGTTTTTTTAGCCTCCAAGGAGCCACCAACGATCGTCATGTTGGTGCTGATCCTGACGGCAGCGACAGGAGCGCGTACGGCCGCGCTTGCGCTCAATCGCATCATTGACAGGGAGATTGACAGGCGAAACCCGCGCACTGCTGTACGTGAATTGCCAAGCGGCCGAATGAGCCTTTACGAAGCTCTTGTCGTTCTTGCGGTGGGAAGCGGACTCTACCTGGGCTCGGCGGCAATAATTTCCCCTTTCTGCCTGCCGCTCTCCCCGCTGCCGCTTCTGATTTTCACCGTCTACCCTTACATGAAGCGGTTTACGGCTCTTGCGCATTTCGGCGTTGGCCTGGGACTGGCCATGGCTCCGCTTGGAGGGTGGTTTGCCGTTCAACAGTCATTCGAGAATATTCTCCCGGGGCTGCTTCTCTCGTTGTTCACCTTGTTCTGGGTGACAGGATTCGATATTATTTACTCGACGCTCGACGAGCTCTTTGACCGGACGGAGAATCTCTATTCCTTCACTTCGAGATACGGGCGGACAAAAGCGCTTCGGATCTCAGCTCTCCTTCACATCGCGGCATTCGGCGCTCTCGCCTTGCTGTTCATCTTCTATATCAAAGCACTTGCTGCCGTACCGCTCCTTATGGTGTCCGGATTCCTGCTCTACCTCGAACACAAGAAAGCAGAGGATGTCGAGCTCGCGTTCTTCAAGATCAACGCAATGCTGGGATTCGTCATCCTGGGCATGATCGTCGTCGGAGTTTATTTCCCATGAGAATCGTCGTTGGTATCACCGGGTCGTCTGGTGCCGTGTATGCCCGCGAGTTTCTGAGGCATTGCGAAGCTGACACGTATCTTGTTGTGAGCAAGTGGGGAAAGGTCCTCCTGAAGGATGAACTTGGAATCGGCGTCAAGGATCTCCTCCCGTTTGTGAAGAAGGAGTTTTCCGATGACGATTTGAGTGCCCCGATCGCATCAGGATCAAATCACATCGATGCATGCGTGATCCTGCCATGCTCCACCTCGACATTGGGGAAGATCGCCTCCGGTATCGGCGACACCCTGATCACCCGCACCGCACAGGTCGCTCTGAAGGAACGGTCCAAGCTGATTCTCTGTCTCCGGGAAACTCCACTTTCGACCACATCGCTCGAACAATGTGCGAAGCTCTCCCGGGATGGCGCTGTGATTATGCCTATCTCTCCTCCTCTCTACTTTGTCCCCCGGACGGTCGATGATTACGTCCAGGGGTTTGTCGACAAGGTCCTTGGTGTCATTGGCATGCGGTCATCCAAAGGATGGCGGGAGGAAGAGCTGTGAGCTTGATGAGTGTGATTGGTGGGCGAGCATGAATTTCAATTCGCTGGGAGAGTTCGTTCGGTACCTCGAGTCCATCGGAGAGCTTCGGCGGATCAAGGCTGAGGTGGACCCTTACCTGGAAGTAACGGAGATTGCCGTCCGGGCGCTGCGCGAAGGGAAGCCGGCTATCCTCTTTGAGAACGTGAGAGGTTCGCGGTATCCGCTGGCTATCAATGTGTACGCCAGTGAGCGGCGGCTTGAGCACGCGCTCGGGAGACCGCCGGGAGAAATCGGACGAGACCTTCTTCAATTCGCGGAGGGGATCATCCCTCCGACGCCCTCTTCACTCTGGCATCGCCGATCGATGATCCGCCGGGCCGCGCTCTCGCGCGGAAGAAGCGTGGCGGTAGCAGACTCCCAGTGCTTCGTCGTTCAACCGGATCTCGATCTGCTTCCTATCCAAACCTGCTGGCCCGATGACGGCGGCCGTTTCCTGACGCTTGGACAGGTTTTCACCTACGATCCCATGACTGGGAAGCGGAACGTGGGAGTCTATCGCATGCAGGTCTACGACGGTGCCACGACAGGAATGCACTGGCAGATTCAGAAGGGTGGAGGATTCCACTACCAACGGGCGGAACGCCTCGGCAAGAATTTGGAGGTCGCTGTCGCGCTCGGTACCGATCCAGCGCTCCTGCTCGCATCTGTCGCGGCCCTGCCCGAAGGGATGGACGAAGTTGCGTTCGCGTCATTCCTTCGCGCCAAACCGGTAGACATGAAACAGGGGAAGACGATTTCCATTCAAGTCCCTGCACACGCAGAGTTTGTGCTCGAAGGGATTGTACCGGCTTTTGAGCGAAGGCTTGAAGGACCTTTTGGGGATCATTTTGGTCACTATTCGAATGCAGCGCAGTTTCCGCTCTATCGGCTTTCGGCCATTACGCATCGCAGGAACCCCGTCTATCCGGCGACTGTTGTCGGGATACCGCCGATGGAGGACAAGTTTCTCGGTGATGCGACGCAGGAAATCCTCGGACCGCTCGCCCGCACGCTTCATAGCGAGGTGCGGGACGTGTGGGCTTACTTTGAAGCTGGATTTCACAACCTTCTTGTCGTCTCGGTCGAAGAGCGGTACCGCAAGGAGGCCATGAAGTCGGCTCTCGGCTTACTGGGTACCGGCCAGCTCTCGTTGACGAAGTGCATCGTCCTGGTTTCTGCCGGTGTCGATGTGCGTAATTGGGGAGCCGTGCTCAGGGAGATACGCGAACAGTTTGATCCCCACTACGACTTTGTTCTCATTCCCAAGGTCCCGCTCGATACGCTTGATTTCACAAGTTACAAGATGGAACTCGGCAGCAAAATGATCCTGGACGCGACGAGGAAAAATCGAGCTCCCGAGGCCGGTGAATCGAACGGGAAGATGGAGGGGAAGGCCCGCATTTCGGAAATCCGCTCGGCCGACCGCAGGATTATCGATGCCTTCATCGTGGATCAATGTCTCCTTCTACTCAAAGTGGAGGGGAACGGCAGAGCGGTTGTGGAAAAGATGGTCAAGCGAAAAGATCTGCAGCACCTCAAGATCATAGCGGCTGTGAGTTCCGACGTGGACATTCGAGACCGGGGGAACGCAATTTGGGGTCTCTTCACGCGGTTCGACTGCGAGCGGGACGTGGTTTTCGCCGAGCAGCGGTTGATCGGCGCTGCTCCGGTTTACAAGGGTGTGATGGGAATCGACGCGACCTGGAAAAAAGGTTACCCGAAGGCGTTGACGATGCCTGAGGAGATCCGGAAGAAAGTCGATGGACGTTGGAAAGAATACTGGTCGTGACAAAAGGATAAGATGAGTCGGACGATTTGGTTTCAAGACAAGAACCTTGAGAGCATCTGGGGAAAAATCCGGAGCGGCGAGCGCCTGAGCCTCGAGGACGGGCTGACGATGTTTGCCACCACCGATGTCATCTCGCTGGGGAAAATGGCTCATGCAGTGCAGCAGGAGCGAAGCGGCGATGCGGTGTACTTTGTCCTCAATCAGAAGATAGAGCCGACGAACATCTGTGTTTTGGCGTGCAAGTTCTGCGACTTTGCCACGAAAGCGGGACACCCGGACGCCTACGAGATGACGATCCAGAGCATGCTCGACAAGCTGACGCCGGAGATTCATGAGGTTCACATTACGGGCGGACTTCATCCCGACTGGAAGTGGGAATACTATCTCGAGATGCTCCGAAAGATCAAGAGGAGTTTTCCGAACGTGGATCTCAAGGCCTTCACCGCCGTCGAGATCGACTTCTTCCACAAGAAGTTTAAGCTTCCCATCGATGAAGTCCTGCGGCAGTTGAAAGAAGCCGGTCTGCGCACGATGCCGGGCGGTGGAGCCGAGGTCTTCTCGGAACGCGTGCGTAAGAGGCTCTTCAGCTCGAAGATCGGTGCGAAGGCATGGCTGGAGATTCACAGGACTGCTCACCAGATGGGAATCCCGACCAACAGCACGATTCTGTACGGGCACATTGAGACGATGCAGGAACGGGTGGAACATCTCCTGAGATTGCGCGCCTTACAGGACGAAACGCGAGGGTTCCTATCGTTTATCCCCCTTGCCTTTCAGCCGGGTGACACAGGGATCAAGCCGACGAACCGGTTCACCTCCGCGATCGACGATCTGAAGATGATTGCCGTCTCACGGGTCATGCTCGACAACTTCCCGCACATCAAAGCGTACTGGGTGATGCTGACGGAGGAGGTGGCGTCGGTGGCCCTCAATTTCGGAGCTGACGACCTTGATGGGACGGTCGGAGGTGAGAAAATCGCCCACGATGCGGGCGCCATCACACCGATGCAGCTGACAAAAGAGAAGATCATCAAGATCATCCGGGACGGCGGAAAGATACCGGTCGAGCGGGATGTCTACTACAATCCGCTGAAGCTGCACACGCCGGGAGTTGTCGGCAAGATCCCCTACATTAACTCGGTTCCGTTCTATCATCATTTCGAACGCCGGCAGTTCAAGGTTCTTCCGGTGACGCCGCGGCGCATGGGGATTCTTGCACAGATGGGACAGCTGGACGCCGGACTATTCTCTCTCGTTGATTTTCTGAGCCAAAGAGAGAGCCTGACGCTTCTGCCTTACTGTATCGCGACGCGGGATCAGGTGAAGAGTGTGTTGCTCTTCTCGAACCACGGCTGGAGGGACCTGGCCGGCAAGAGGATCGGGATTACTGACGACACGGCAACGTCGATCCGATTGCTGCAGGTGATTCTTGAGAAGAAGTATAAGGCCCGTGCGGAGTTCATCCGAATGCACTCGGGTGTGAACAGTTACGATGATTTCGATGCCGTTTTGCTTATCGGTGATGACGCTCTCCGCCACAGGAAGGCCGGATTGCAGAATTTCGAACTCGTGTACGATCTTGCCACGGAATGGTACGATTGGCAGAAACTTCCGTTCGTGTTCGCGGTCTGGGCCATACGCTCGTCATTGCCGGTTGAAACACTCGAGGAACTGAGCTCCCTGATTCAGCAATCGCTGAAGAAAGGTGAACTCGATCTGCAGGGTGTCAGCGCGATGCATGCCAAACGCATCGGGTTGACTTCGCAGGAGGCGACTGAGTACCTGGAAGGATTCAACTACCATTTGGGCGAGCGGGAGCGCGAAGCGATCGATGTCTTTGGGGGATTCTTGAACTCACTGGAAAACCCGGTACAACGGCCGGTGGATGACGGAACGCTGCGGCAGAACTGACGTCTCAGTACGTACTTATGTCCGACGCCATACTTCAGAAATTCGAAAAGCTTGTCGACGAGGGTGCAAAACTCGCACCCCTCGGAGGCTTTGAATTCTCAGGATACAACGCGAGGCTGCAGGATGCATACCTGGCCTGGCGCAAGGAATGCCTTGAATCGTTCGAGCAGGCCGGCCCGATAGGATTTCCCTACAAGAACAAGATCGCTGCCGATGCAAATGGAGGATTGTTCTATCAGGCTTCTGCGCATCTGATTTACACGAGTGTGCGGGAGTTGTTCGAGAAGCTGAAGGCTTCGCCCGAACTCGCCGCGGAAGAAGCGCCCGTACCTGCGGCCGCATCTCCTGTGCCTCCGGCCGCAAGCCCGGCTGCTCCGTCCTCAGGTCCGAGAGTCCTGAAACCGCCGACGAAAAGTGCTGTGGCCGCGCCCGCGGCTGCGCCTTCGCAAGCTCCGCAGGCGGCCCCTGCTGCTTACAAGAGTGTGTATGTTATCGGTGAGGTCAATGATCCGCTCCGGCAACAAGTGACCTCATTTCTGGAGGAAGTCGGGATCACGGAAATCGCGATCGACAGAATGCATGGAGAAATGCTCGCCCTCGATTCGATTGCGGCCGATCCTGATGCAAAATTCGCCTTCTTTGTCTTCAACTCCGACGATAGGAACTACGCAATGTTTGAATTGGGGCACTTCGTCGGAAAATTGGGAAAGAACCACGTGATGGTGCTGCACATGACAGACGTTGAAGTGCCGAAAAACATCCCGGGCGTGCTGGTGAAACCGATTGTGGTCAAGCTGGAAGAAGCCAGCCTGAGCATCATTAAAGAACTGAGTTCAGCAGGATATGCACTGTCCTTGTAAGGAGCTTGAATGACGCTGGAAGGAATTTCTGAGAAGGTGCGGTTGGGTCACCGCTTGAATCGTGAGGAGGGAGAGTTCCTTCTTCGTACCGGAGGGCTGCTCGACCTGGGAGCCCTGGCGAACGAAATTCGGTTCAAAAAGAACGAACACCGCAGGGTCAGCTACGTTCTCGACACGAATCCAAACTACTCAAACGTCTGCACCATAGACTGCATTTTTTGTGCGTTCTACCGTCATCCCGGAGAGGAGGGGGAGTACACCTACTCCGTGGATCACATGATCCAGAAGTTCAAAGAATCCGCTGCCGAGGGAATTACAACGGTGCTTCTGCAGGGCGGCGTGCATCCTTCGCTTCCATTTGATTACTACCTTGAGCTGGTTCGCCGAACGGTCGAGGAAGTCCCTCAGATTCACCCGCACTTCTTCTCCACGTCAGAGATTATCGGTATGGCTCAGATCGCGGGCATTTCCTCGAAGGAGGTGCTGCAGCGGTTGTGGGAGGCGGGCCTTCGGACGCTTCCTGGGGGAGGGGCAGAGATTCTCTCCGACCGTGTGAAGAAGAAAATCAGCAGCAAGAAGGGAACATCGGCCGACTGGCTCAGGATCATGCGGGAAGCACACGAGATTGGTTACAAGACGACGGCGACGATGATGTACGGTCACCTCGAGACCGATGAGGATGTTGTGGAGCACCTTGAGGCCATACGCGCTCTGCAGGATGAAACCAACGGCTTCACAGCGTTCGTTCCCTGGTCGTTCAAGCCGGGCAACACACCGCTGGAAAAAATCATCCCCCAGTATGCCAGCCCGACCCGCTATCTGCAGATGATTGCTTTTTCAAGGATCTACCTCGACAATTTCCCGCACATCCAGGCCTCATGGTTCTCAGAAGGGAAGAAGACAGGACAGATCGCGCTCCACTTCGGTGCAGACGATTTCGGTGGGACGTTGCTGGAAGAGAATGTCCATGCCGCCGCGAATTTCGTGAACAAGACGAATGCCGAAGAATGCATTCGGTTGATCCACGAGGCGGGATTCGCTGCCGCCCGTCGGACAACGCTGTACGATATTATCGAAGTGATCGAGCCGGTGGAAATAGCGGCATAGCCGCCAAGACCTGGAAGTCCGGCGGCGATTCCTGAGGATCCGGAGAGAAGGATGAATTGTGCAGAGATCCCGCTCCGACCATGGAGGTCTCCTACATACAGCAGGCTATACCGCAGGTCGGCGTGGCTCTGTGGCACCCTCTGGCTGTCAGGCCGTGGGAAGTGCCGGAAGCAATTACACCACTCGCATCCCTCACCACGCTGCTCCCCGTTCAGGACACCACAAGAAAAGCACCGCCTCGTCAATCCTTTTCCCCGAATCAGATCAATCTGTTGGAGCTTGTGAGTGCGGTACGCAATCTCTTGCGCGCGTTGGGGGTACAGTGAAGGAAAACGGAGGGGAGCAAGCCGTTTATCGATCGACGAGAGAAGCAGCGTTTTCGTAGAAGATCTTCTTGGCGTCGACAAGAGGAACTCGCATTTCCTGAATGAGCTTCGTCTGATTGTCAACGATGTCGTACCGGTAGCCGCGCGGAAACATACCGGAATCCGAACCGAACAGAATTCGCCCGGCCCCGAGGGCTGCGAGGAATTTCTGGAATACGGCTCTCAGGTCCGGCTTCGCCGGATGGTCGTTCATCCAGGAATTTGATCCTGCCGTATCGACATAGACGTTGGGGCACGCTTTGCCCACTTCAAGCGTTTCTTCAAACCTCCCCGCGCCGAAATTCGGTATTACGAATCGGAGTTTTGGGTATTTCTTGGCGACCGGTATAAGATCCTTGGGGTCTGTGCACTCCTCGTTGATGGTCGTCTGGAGCCCGACAAATTCCCGCGGCTTGATGATGAGCCGGCCGAACTGAACATAGACGACAGCGTTGGCTTCTTCGCAGAGCTTGAAGAGCGGATCGAGCCAGGGATCTGCGATATTGATGTGGTAGAGTGAAGGATAGAGGAGGATTCCCCGAAGGTTTTCTTGCTTCAGGCGCTTCTCGGCGTTTGAGAGAAGAAGATTCGAGTTTGGGTCGACGGCGAAGAAACCCGTAAGGCGTGTTGGAAAAGCGGCGACAGCCTTGACGACGGCATCCTCGTCTCCGGGGATGCTGCTGAAGACAAGGAGGCGCTCGATTTTCCATTTGTCGATGACCTCGATCCATCGTTTCGCGAGCAGCGCAGGATCCTCCCCGGGTATTTCAATCCGGCCTTTCGTTGCGAGGTTCTTCAGCTCCGTGTTGATGTCGAGGCGGTTCGTCTTTTGCCGTACGAGAAACCGGAAATACGAATTCGAGTAGAAATGAACGTGAGCGTCAAATATTTTGAAAAGACCGATCATGCTGCGGAAGTCAGAATAGTTCGATCGTTGGGATGCCCGGAATGACGCCGCGTTCGGAGCCGAGTCGATACAGCAATTCAAGAGCCTTCAGTCCAAGCTCTCCCATATCGACGGTCAGTTCGCTGACATACATTTTCACAAATCGCTCGCCGAGTTTCGCGTTGATGCCTCTCCCATACTGGAGCGCGTACGGGATGGCATCCTGCTGGTGAGTGTAACCAAAGTGAATGCTCTGCCGCAGCCCCTGCGACAATTTGCGGGCGAGTTCCTCTCCGAGGTCCTTTCGCACCACATCGAGGCCGAGAGGGAGGGGAAGGCCGTAGAGGCGCTGCCAGAGTTCTCCGAAGTCAACGATCTTATGGAATCCCTGTTCCGGATATGTGATCTGCCCTTCGTGGATCAAAAGGCCGGCGTCGAATTCGCCCGAACTCACGCGGTCCATGATCTGGTCAAAGGGAACATCAACCTGATCGATCCCTTCGGTGAAGATCTTGAAGAGGAGTGTCGCCGTTGTCAAGGGGCCCGGAGTGGCGACCCTTTTCCCGCTCAACTCCTCGAGGGTGTGATACTTTTTCGAGACGATGACGGGACCGTATCCTTCTCCCATGCTTGCCCCGGTCTTCATCACCCAGTACTTATCTGCAACGAATGCATAGGCATGCACCGAAATGGCTGTCACTTCTAATTCGCCCCGGAACGCCCGCTCGTTGAGCGTCTGAATGTCCTCCAGATGATGCTGGATCGTAATGCCTTCGAGCTTTACTTTGCCGCTTGAGAGGCCATAGAACATGAACGCATCATCAGGGTCCGGGCTATGTCCGACTCGGATAATTCTCTCCATCATACCTTCGAGTGTTAGTGAGTTGGTTTTTCAGCAATGTAGATGGTAGCGATTCCCATCGTCAGCGGCAGGTAGTAGGGTCCGACAAAGCCTTCTCCCGTCAGTATCCTGACAAGATGTTCACCGTCGGGAAACGACTCTACCGTGCTCGGGAGGTACTGGTACGCCTCACGGTTCTTGGAGATCGCGCCTCCGAGGAGCGGAAGTACATGCGTAAAATAGAACGAGTACACCTGTTTGAATGGTGCCCGCCGGGGTTTGGAAAACTCCAGAATCATCACTGGCCCGCCCGGTCGCAGCACCCGGAACATTTCACTCAGTCCTTGTTGAAGGTTCGAGAAATTCCGGATTCCGAACGCAACCATCACGGCATCAAATGTGTCATCGGGAAACCGCAGATGTTCCGCAGTCCCTTCTTCCAC
>DOWV01000313.1 GCA_003519375.1 Bacteroidota bacterium | reverse complement strand
TTCTGCATTCGCTGATCGATATTCATTATTCGCGGCGCTTAATCAGCTTCTGAACCTGCTTGCTCGCTTGCTCGTCCTGCAAGACCTGACAGGTTTCCTCCGCTCCCGACGCATCGGCCACCTGCAAGACCCACTAGCTCGTCGGGAGCTCTGCTTCCGACGTACCGGACACGCGTATCTGAGTTTGAATCACGCAAGACCTGACAGGTTTCTCAAACCTGTCAGGTCTACCAAGGTGATCAGTACGTTACCTTCACCACCGGCGATCCCTCGTTTTCGATTCCACTCTTGCCCACCGATGAAATCCGGTAATACCAATCTCCCTTTAGACGGACTCCATCAAATCCCTCGCCATTGTCCTCGAACGACGTTGTCCCCGCAGCGACAAACGTCACAAACGTGGCGGGGCCGGCCTTGAAGCCGGGCTCCCGGCTGCGATAAATCCGATGCCAGTAAGCGCTTCCGTCGCCGACCTCCCAGGTCAAGCTGCCGCTTTTGAAACCACAATTCGCCGGAGGCTTTGGCGCTGAACCGGTACCCGCACCGTACGCCACGAGCGACAACGGTTGCCCGGCGCCTGTCGCCGGGAAGAACCCCCTGTTCGTTGCGTCTGTCGCCTCGATGTAGTACTCGACTCCTTGATTGGTAACCTCCCGTCCGGGAATCGCCGCAGCGAAAATAGCCTTCACCTTTCGATCCATCGCGATTCTTTTCCAGGTCTTGTCGCCGATCGCCCTGTAGAAGAGAGTGGCGCTGATGAAGGTGTTGGCCCGGTTGTCCAGAACTCTTGCTTTGATCCACACTGGCTGACCGACAGGGCTGGATGTCGGCGGCGAAATGAGCACGACAAACGGTGCCCCGGTATCTGCCGATCCCGCCAGGCATTTGGCAGGGACGGACAAGGGGCTTTCTTCTCGCGCGGCGTTCACAGCTGTGACGCCGTAAGATGAGATCCCGCTGTGCCGATCCGAAAACCACGGTTGAGACGCGGGAAGAATATTGTCGTCGATTCTTGTCCCGTTCCGATATATCCGAAATCCAAGAACCGCAGGCCCATCATATTTCCACGCGACCACCGCACCACTGGCGGTGCCTCGAGCCGTGATTGAGAAGGGGGATTTGATACGTTGTGCTTTTCGCAGAGTATCCTCCTTCGCAACATAGTTCCGCTGAATGTACCGGTTCTGGCAGCTCATCACGTTCCCGAGCGAGCTTATATCCGTGACCCGGTAAACGAAGTTGTTCGCCCACGAATCAGCCGCGCCGGGAAGGTCAGACCAATCGTACTTTTCGAAGTCTCTGTTGAGCTCAATATGATCTTTGACTGCTGCGATTCTGTTTCGAAGATGCTTCAGCCGCGACTGATAGAGAGGTGATGGGACGGCGGCAATCCATTTGTCAATCGTATTAAGTTGGCGTTGCGCTTTCTCGAAATCTCCGAACGGATCGCGATTGGAGACAAAGTTCATCTGTAAGAGGTGTCGACCGCTTGTGGGCTTGATAGAACCACGCACTGTCGCCCATTGCTGCAATCCGCCCGTGTTCGTCACAGTGCATATCCCGATCAGGGGGCCGTTCAGAGTATCGAGTCTCAGCTCGATAATTCCACCTTCTGTGGCAGAAGCGACCCTGACTTGAATTGTAGTAGCATTGATGCCGAAATCGACGTCGAGATACCGGGCCCATTCACCGGCATCGATCCAATCTATGCACTCGCCTCCTTCTTCGCAGCGGTTCTTTCCGATGCCGAATCCGTCGGAGTAGGTCGCAGCACTTCGTTCCGTTGTCGCTTCACCTTTATCATTATAGAAACGAAACCGTGCAAGCTGAAAGATCCCGCGTGCGTCAAGTCGTGTGAAGGGCGGAGTGCCCTCACATTCGGCGTAGTCACAGGCGAAAGGCTCGTTCTGGTCAATGATATCGGTGATTTCAGAGGATGCGTCGGGACCATAAGCCAGACTTGCGTACTGCGCGTAAACAATGCGCGAGGAGGTCAGTTGGTTCGCATGGTCCCATGGTGCCCGAGCCATGTACCACATTTTTGGCTCCACCGCATCTGTCAGCCGCCACGTGAGACAATAGAAACCCTTCATGTTCGGAGCCCGATCTCTGAATGCTGCGATTGAGTTGGAGAGATGGAGGTTGTAGGGATAATAGTACTCCGAGCTGTAGAAATCCCGTTCGAGCCACGGGCATCCCCAGTACTCGCGGTCGCCGTAGATCGCACCCGTCTCGCATCGATCGGAGTAGTACGAGATCGGCGCGCAAATGACATCCTTCGGAAGTGTTGCAATGGAAGCCGGATTCAATCCCCATCCGGCGACTGCGACTCGTGTCTTCGGCATTCGCTGCATGACTCCGTCATAGAACCCCGTGAAGATCTTCCGCCATTTCTCATAGAACTGCGGTTCCTTGCCGACGTTCTCAGACTGGAAACAAAGAAGATAGTCGAGGCCAGGATAGTCGTTGGCAAGCTGGTCGATGCGCGCCTGAACGACCTCGGGATCATCGGCCTGGGCTTCGTAATCTTTCGGAATCAGGTCGATATCCAGTCCAAGTCCGACCCTCACACCCCGGCTGTGTGCGTACTCGATCACTTTTCTAAAAAGCGACGCACTCTTGCGGAAGACTTGTTCGTTGGTCAGATTTTCGTTGTGAAGAGCGCAATCGGCTCCAAAATCGTAATCGTCGAAGAGATCGGATGCGCCGAAGCGATATTTGTTCACATCCCACGGACTCATCGCCCATGCGTGCGCTTGACGCGCCGTCGGCATCCATACGCGCGAAGTATAGCCTTTGTATGTGAAGTTGTGATACATCTCGTTGTGGCCGAGTTCGCCGTTGTAGTTGTGGATGTGAATGAAATTGAGCCGCATCTTGGCCATCTGATCGAGAATGAACTTCCAATCTTCCCACGAATACGATGTGGCAGATTGGGGGAAGTTGGTCCATGGGAGGAAGCCCCGGATATACATCAACGGAGCCTTCTTCTCGTCGACGTCGACCCATTTGAGAGGCGACTTCTTTCCGGGCAGAATGTCGCCGCCGAGGAAGAAACCGATGCCATAGTAGTCAGTCAACAATCCATACACACCATAGAGGCATCCCACATCGTCGCTGCCTGCGATGGCGATTGCGTCGTGACCCTTCCACGTAACTTTCTTTAACGCATATCCCTGTGGGCCGGGGTCGCTTGAGCTGACGGCAAGCAGTTTTGCCGAGACAAGTTTCTGAATGGCCGGGCTCGTTTCAGCTGTCCCGATTATGAAGGATGGCTTGCGGGCTTCTTCCTGTCCCTTACGGATGGTCAGAAACGATCCTGAGACTTGATACAGGT
>DOWV01000386.1:3128-6574 GCA_003519375.1 Bacteroidota bacterium | reverse complement strand
GTCGGCTTGGCCCTCGCATACGAAAATCGGTTTCGTAAAACCGACACCTTTATTCTCTACCGGGCCAAAAGCGGTCATGGCGTCAGGACGGGCAAGATCTATCCCCGCCACTACAGCCTCCCCATTCGCCGGACCACACATTCCATACAGCTCACGGTTGATGCGACCGCGAAGGGCAATCTCGACATCCGTGTGAAGCTCGGCGTGACTGTGGCTGCCAGCCCGGAGCATCTCGTTGCACTGGTTCGCGCGGGGGGATGGAATACCGACGCGGTGGCGAAAGCGGCGCAGGACCTCGAGGCTCTCCTCCTCGGAAGCGTGAAGGAATATACCGATCAGCATAAGATCGAGGAGCTTTCTTCGGAAAAGATTCGCGAGCACCTGAATCTAAAAGTGCCGGCCGCAAAAGCGTCCCTCGGTCTCGAAGTGATTTCCCTCACCATCCTTTCCTTCGAACCCCTGAATCCCCAGATTTCTGAAGCACTCAGGCAGCAGGAGCATGCCCGCATTCTGGAGCAAACCGAGCTGTTGAACCAGAAGGCACGTATCGCAGGAGCGCGGGCCAAGCTCAAGGCCGACGAAGAAATCGCATTCCTCGAAAATGAAATCGAACTCAAGAAGTATGATTTGAAAAAGAGTCAGCTTGAACGGGAAACCGTTCTGGCTGACATCCGGATGAATGACGAGCTGAAACGAAACCGGAAGAAGCTCGAATTCGACAAGGAAGAACTCGACATGCTGAAGAGCAGTCCGGAGCTTCTCATGCTCACCCCGCAGGCGGCACGCCTTGCGGAGGCGAGTCAGACTCTCAAGAATGCCCGCACCATTGTATCGCTCTCCCCGCAGGACGTCGCCCAGGGATCAGAAGTGCTGGGGCTGTTCCAGAAACTCCTCCTGAGTGCCCTGGATTCGATACGGGATGGGGGAAAGAAAGCGAAAACGAAATAGTCCCGTTCCGTCAACACTGAAGGGGAGCCGGTTCAAACGCGTTCCCTGCCGTACCCCATGCCCACACCCACCAAGGATCCGCTTTCGGCATTCCGGCTGAAGCCTCTCAGGGCAGCCAGAGTATCGGAGATCAGCGAGGCGACCGCATCTTCCGCTGTCGCGCCGGAAGAACGCGTCAATTTCCATATCGGCAATCCGGTCCAGGATGAGCGCCTGGCGTCAGCTTATCTCCGGATGGTGCTGGGGCTCGACATCCGCCGTGAAGATCTTTCAACAGATAAGAAAGAAGAAATCCTCAAGGCAGTTGGCTGGGAAGAAAAAGATGCGCCTAAGCTCGAGTTTCTCCACAAGCTGATACAGAAGAGCGCTCCCTATACGCCGCGCGGCGGATTTGCGCGGGCGAATCCGAATCCGCTCGTCAAGACGTTTCTCGAGTGGATGCAGAACCAGCCTGAACCGCTGGCGTACGATCTTGGACAGAGCTCAGGAAAACGGGAGATCGTCCTTGCCACGGGGGGACTTGAAGAGTCGCTTCGCGTTCTCTTCCATGCTCTCTCGTTCTCGCTGGCCGCGCTCCCTGCTTCCGTCCTTTTGCATCGCGCACCGTTTCGGATCGATGAAGCTGCGTTCGCCGGTTTGACGTTCGAGCGGCTCAGCGATGACGAGCATGCGATGCTGGAGGATATCCGCGGTCACGCTGCACGGAATTCCGACCAACCGACCTTTCTGGTGATGGGAAGCATGCTCGGGGAAGAAACGCGGCGGGCGCTACGGCTCCTGAGTTTGAATGCCCCCCTTTTCTTTGTCGAGGCTAACGATGCGCCCAATCATCTCTCCCTCGCGCGCGAGGCAAAGCTCGTGGAGCGTGTCGTGCGATTCCTGACGCCCGGGATCTTCGAGAAACACTTTCAAAGCCTCGCAACGATCTTTGTCGCAGGGAACGCAGACATTCTGAATGTCTTCGAGTCCGTTCATTTTCAACTGAAGGGCACGCCTTCCGCTTCGGAGATCGAACTTCTCATTTACCTGCTGGCCCATGGCCGCGGGCCTTCGACGCCTGTCGAAGAATCTCCCGAAGTCACCGTCGAACCGCCGTTTCTCGGACTCTCGCTGACCGGACGCACGTCAGACGCGCTCCCCACGCTCGCCCGCGGAATCGAACAGAGGCTCGGAGGCGTCGTCGAAGCTGTCTCTGAGGCGCTGGGGCACCGCCTTCAGAATATCACGGAGAAGGTCGATCGTATCGCATCGAGGACGGACTCATTTGCTCCTCTGGCGGCATTCGACCGGTTCGCCAGTGTCGATACGAGAGAATTCCTGAAGGAGCTCGCGTCCCGGGTTGATTCCCCTCGCTGGCAGGAAGAGCTTCAACAGGGCTTGCTCAACGTATTCGTCAGCCATCACTCCGAATACCGCCTTTCCCGATGCGTCGCGGTCAGCGGTTCGTCAAGGACGGCCCTCGGACTTCTCGGTTTTCACTGCGGAATTCGTGAGGTCTTGATACCTGACCTGAGCTGGAGCTACGAGCATTGCTTCCCGAAGGTCGAGGCTGTCGCCTTGACGAGTGAGCTTGGACTCGACGTCGATGCACTCATCGAGGCAGTACGGGTGAGACTGAATGCCGATCCGCGCTGGAGCGAGTTCGGAGCCGTCGCTCTGAACAATCCGCACAATGCAACGGGTCGGATTTTTGATGAAAAAGGAATGCGTCGTCTTCTGGCGTGGCTGCTGGAACACGGCGTAACCGTGATTGACGACCTGTCGTACCAGGACGTTGCTCCATCGCTCGAACTTACGAGATTCAAAACTGTGCGGCAGCTGGCCGATGAAATGGTGTTGAGGGGTGAGATCTCCGAAGCTCAGGCCTCAAAAGCCATTTCTGTTCACTCCATTTCAAAGACTGATTGTCTTGCAGGAGCGCGGCTGGCGGTTGTCGAGATACGGGATGAATCGCTCTTCCGCCGTTTTGCAGAGGCACATCGCCACATCAAGCCGAATCTGGGTGCTCTTGCGCTCACCTATCTCTTCTACCGAAATGAAACCGGGGTAGCCCGGTCCTACTGGAGATTGCGAAACAAGATCTTCTTCGAGAGGACGCAGGCATTGGTTGAGGCGGTAAACCACCTTCCGAAGGATCGAAATCCTTTCAATATCAGCATACTGCCCCCGACAGGAAGCATGTATCCGCTGCTGACGATCGACCGGCTCCCCTCGGGGTTGTCACTCGATTGGCTTGCGTCCGGTCTTGCGCGGCAGGGTATCGGGATGCTCCCGCTCTCGACGTTTGCCCGCACGGAGGATGGTTTTGAAACCGGGCGGAAAACTTTCCGGCTGACGCTGGGCGGCACTGACGGGGCAGAGGTGCTGCTCAACAAGACCCGCCGTGTGCTCATCGACCTGAACAGGCTGATCACGGAAGAATCGTCCCGTTACAATCGTATCAGGCTGACGGGAAAACCTCTGCGTCCCCGCGATACGGAAGAAGAGCGCAGGAATCG
>DOWV01000386.1:1121-2912 GCA_003519375.1 Bacteroidota bacterium | reverse complement strand
GGTGAATTCCGTGAGAAAGAGCTCTTGCGCCGGTTCAGCGATGAGTATGTGCCGGAACGTCTGGCTCTTTTCCGGCAGCGCTGGGAAGACCGTTCCCGCCTTTCCGACGAGCTCGTGCGTCAGGCGCAGGAAGACGGAGGCAGGTCCCTGACGGTGAGGCTGGAAGGAGAGTTTTTCAAAGATTCTCTTTCCCGGCGTGAGAAGGAGTACCGCCGCCGGGCATACGACCGGACGGTTCACCCTACGCAGATGTACTCTATTAAGACCGAGGCGCTGTTCGATGGGATCATCGGCCGGCTTCTTCGCGATGAAGAAGTCTCCTCCTTCGTTTTCGAAGAGGCGGCCAAGGTTCTCCTCGAAGAATTCCTCGGCCTCAACGTGGCGATTGCATCGAGCGACGAATCGGATGAGCTCATTCTCGATCTTGACGCTCTCATCGCTTCGGAAAACTATGCCGCGCTCTCGGGGCAGGAACACCGGCACGCATTGATATCATTCTGGGGCGATTGGGATGGGAGTAACCGTCCCTCGGGTCAGGGCCACATGCTGGTGGCGACAACCCTGATGGCAAACATCAGGAGGCTCTCGAGAATTCTCACGGTCCTGCTCAAGGTCGACGAAAGCGTCAGAGTCGACGAGAAGCTTCTCGATGAGGTGCGCGCCCTTCCGGAGAACAACCGTCGGTTCGCACGTCTATTGAACAACATCACCACCCTTACGCATCAGCTGGAAAAGAGGTATCGCGGCATTCTTCCCTTCAGCGTCAAGCCCGGGACCATCCGGAGCATGGGGATGAAGCTGCATGTCGCGCGTGATCCGGTCACACTGCTGTGGCATCATAACGACCGGCTCGAGCGGCGGATGCTCGATCTCCGGCGCCAGCGAAGAGAGATGCTGGAGTACTACTTCGCGTTCAACAAGCAGCTGCGAAAACAGCTGCACGCGCTCCTTCCGGCAATCCGGCAGAACGTCGACAGCCGCGAGCTGCTCCGCGAAGCAGCGCTCTATAGCGATCTCCTGCAGCGCATGGTGATCTCACCCCGGATTCACCAGAACCTCATCACGGCGCAGGATTCCTTCGCGATCGAGACGACGGTTCACAACGTGTTTGAAGTCAATGAAATTGCTGCCCGCTACGGCAATCCCGGCGTGATTCTCGCCATGCAGGTGAGCATGTCGACAAAGGCCGAAGCGTTGATTCTGCTCGACCGTAAGCTCCGTGCGCGCAGCGATCATGCCCTTCGAACGTCGCCCGATGTGGAGCTGCCGACCATCCGGCTCATACCGCTCTTCGAAGATCTGGCAGCCGTCCGGTCCATTCCTGACTATCTGGGCAAGATCTGGGATTATGCGCATCAAAGCAGACGGCTCAACCAGGAAACGGATGACCGTTTTGCCGAGATCGTGTCTGAGGTTTTCATTGCCGGATCCGACCTCAGTCAGCAGGTGGGGCAGGCTGCCGGAGCGGCAATGTACCGGCAGGCGAAGCACGACATCATGCGATGGCTGGCGGAAAGGAAGCTCCTTGACCGTGTGCGCATCAAGATGGGAAGCGGCGAGCCGATGCAGCGGCAGGGAGGGTACTATTCCGCCGTCTCCGGCGAGCGGGCGTTCAGGCGCACGGCGGAATCACGAAGATTAATCAATTCTCAACTGCCCGCGGCGGCTCGCGCCAGCACCGAGTATGCGACCACACCGTTGATGGGTCTCTTCACCGGAGGCGATCTGCGGACGCTGCAGAGCACGGTCTCAGAGCAGCTTCGCTATTTGCCTGTCGAGGAAATGTCGCAC
>DOWV01000386.1:0-973 GCA_003519375.1 Bacteroidota bacterium | reverse complement strand
TGCCTGTCGAGGAAATGTCGCACGTGCTTTACCATCTCCGCGAATCGCAGCACCGGCACAGTGATGACCTGTTGCGCGCCGGCGAGTCGTTGGTGGAGAGCCGTTTGCAGCATAAGAAACGGGGGGAGCAGGAGATCGTGCGGCTTACCATCGGCACGCAGGATGCGGTGACCGACCAGTTTATTTCCCTCCTCACGGATGATTTCCGGCAGATTCTCTATGGCCGGGAGGAAGATGTCGTCGGTGTGCACATCATTTCCTATTTCATCGCGAGGACGATGCCTCAGCTTCGCGACCGGCCCACCGTGAGGCCGACCGCCGGTTCGGACAGCGAGCGCGGCCAGAAGATTCTGGAACAAATTGCGCAGACAATCCCGATGTCGCGCCACGGCAGCCGATTGAGGGCGATCGCGCACAACCAGGCTCAGACGGCAGTCCTTGGATTCAACCAGCTCACCTCGGGCCTGTTCCGTGCTCTCGATCGGTTCACGAGGCTGGAGTTCAAGGAGGGCGACGGTCAACTCCTGATTGCCGAGCGCATACTACCGCATCTTCCTGTCTACGACATCCTTCACACCCTGCGCATCTATCACGACCCGGCGTTAGAAGTCGTGAAGCGGCTCGAGCCGGCGTTCCCCGCAGGGAATTCGGCACTTCTTGCGCTGCGCGAAGACAACGACAGCCTCCAGAAATACATCGGCTTGATCCAGCAAGAGCTCTTGCGGAGGCACGGCCTGGAGGTCAACGACTTTTTCGAGAACGGCTCGTTTGCCGCCGGACTTTTGCCCACGCTCCGTCCGGACCTTGCCGTGCTGCTACAAGAGGATCTCTTCAACACGAATCTCGAGAAACTCATGGACGCGGCAGGATCGAATGCTGATGCGGAGTGGCGCAAGAATGTCGGCCGGCTCCTTGTGATGCCCGTTGAGGTGAAGTCCTGGAGATCGAAGATCTGGGGATTGCTCGAGCAGCC
>DOWV01000212.1 GCA_003519375.1 Bacteroidota bacterium | reverse complement strand
AAACGAACCGCACCATCGTCAGCGGTACATCCTGGGATGGTGGAAGGGAGGAATTATGAATCGCTTGTTTCGAGTTGCAGTTGTCCTGGGCCTCGTGGGATTTCTTGTATCAACATCAGCGCAGATGGTCAAACGCTCTGATGCCGTGTGGGCGCGCATTGTTCCACCGGGAACGATTACGTTCGACGGAAAACTTGATGAGGCGGCGTGGAAAGCAGCCGATTCGGTTCTTATCGCGTTTGATTCCAGCAATACAAAGGTCATTCCTGGAAGCGGATGGAAGTCCGAACGATCAGGATCGAGCTGGAACGGCAAGGTGACCGATCCGACCAGGGCGACGGTGAAGTTTCTCATTCAGGGCAACGAGCTCATTGTCGGCGTCTTTGCCCGTGACAGCTCGGTTGGCGGAGGGTTGTTCAACGAGTGCGATGGTGTCAATATGAATCTGCGGGACCACACGTCAGGCTCAAGACCGGCTCCACCATATGAATACGGTTTCATGTGGGTGTCAGAAACCTGGGCATCAAACCCGTTGGCGGACCAGCCGGGTCAGCCCCCCAGCTACTTTGGCCCCGCCGCCAGTGACCGGAACGTCTATACCGGGTATTCGTTTGTTTACGGTGTGGCCAGCGATGACAAGAACGGGACATCAGTGTCGACGCCTGACGCGGGGTATTCCATGGAGGTCCGATTCAATCTGGCTGCACGCGGGTATGATATTTCGAAGCCGCAGGGGGAGATCCTGGAATTTTCCGTCGCGGTGTACGATGCCGACTGGAGCTGGCCTTACAATGATGCGCGGTTCTATGGCAACCGATGCTGGTGGCAGGGACAATGGGGCAACAGCGACGGTTGGAACGTCGGCCGCATCCTGGTCCGTTCAGACGTAACCCTTGCGACGACGGTTCTTCCGGCGATTGAACCTGACCTGACCATTCCGAACGCCGCTCATCATCCGGCGCCGGTCATTGACGGAAACCTGACAGAATCAGTCTGGACGACCGCGCCCGGCTTCCGCATGACCTATGCCGACACAACACTGCGAAAATCGTATCCAGGCATTGGGCCCTGGCGCAGCGGACAAACGCAGCCAAAACTCTCGGGCGCGACCGGCACTCCTGCCGTCATCGATCCGGGAGATGCTGTCGTCAAGTATTTCTTCAAAGGGGATACTCTCTATGTAGGTGTGGATGTCAATGATCAAGTGGTGACATCGATTGATGATTTTGACAGATACGACGGTTTCCGTCTGACGATCACATCGCGTGATTCCATAGAGCTCATCGATCACGTCTTGCTGAGCCGTGCATTGGATCTTCGGTTTGATCCAACCGGGAACGCTCTTCCAATGAGCTACCTCAGGTTCCTGGATTCTACAAAAAAGGCCCGGGTTGGAGTAAAGATGAAACCGGGAACGACGATCAACGATCCGAACGATGCTGATGTAGGGTTCACAATGGAATTCGCCATTGTCCTCACCGCGTTCGGCTATCCGAGCGGGCTCGGTGATCACGTGCTGTTCTTCGGCGCCACGTTGTTCGACGGCGACAAGTTCACCAACACTGCCGATGACTATGGTACCCGAACATGGTTCATGCGTGAGCACGATCGAGGATCGGCCCCCGGGTGGTGCTATTTGGATCCGAACACCTTCGTCACCGGTGTTGAAACAACACCGGGCCGGCTGCCGGCGGAGTTCGTACTCCATGGGAACTATCCAAATCCATTCAATCCATCCACCACGATCGAGTATTCGACGCCGCGGGAAGGCATCGTGACGTTGCATGTGTATGATGTCTTGGGCCGGGTGGTATCGAAGGTATCTGCAGGAATGCAATCACCTGGTACGCACACCATCGTCTTCAATGCCGGCACCCTGAGTTCAGGAGTTTACTATTATCGGCTTCAACTGCTCGGCGACGATTCACGTTCTTTGATCACAATGCCGTTCGCAAAAATGATGTTCGTGAAATAAGATTGGACAGCGAAATGGAGATCTTTTTTCCCTATTGCTGATTTTTCCACAGGTGTCTCGCCATGAAGAAGAAATATCTCTTGGGCCGCAGAGCGTTCGTCCTTCTTGCAACAATGTTCGTCTTGGTCGGTTGGTCGTCCCTGGAGGCGGACACCAAAGGAAAACTTACGGGACGAGTTCTGGATTCAAAGAAGGAACCTGTCATCGGCGCAAACGTGGTGATCGTCGGAACGACGATCGGAGCCTCGACGGATATCGACGGCAATTACACAATTCTGAATATCCCCCCGGGGATGTATCAGTTGCGGATTTCAGTCATTGGATACAGCCCGCAGACCATCAATGGTGTGAGAGTCTCATCCGGTCAGACAACGACCATCAACGCTTCACTCATTGACGAGGCGGTAGCGATGGGTGAAGTCGTTGTTATCGCTGAGCGGCCCATGGTTGACGTTCGGCAAACGAGCGCGGTGTCGATTTTGGGGGAAGATCAGATCGGTCAACTGCCGGTACAGGATCTCAGCGACATTGTCAATCTCCAGGCGGGTGTCGTCGACGGACATTTCCGTGGAGGACGGCTGGGAGAGGTTCAGTATCAGGTTGACGGGGTATCGGTCAACAATCCGTATGACAACTCATCAAGCGTAAAACTTGATCGCTCGGTCCTGCAAGAGGTACAGGTGATCAGTGGAACGTTCGACGCCGAGTACGGACAGGCGATGAGCGGCGTCGTCAATGCAATACTGAAAAGCGGGTCCGAGGAGCACTTTGAGTGGAATGCCGAAATGTACGGGGGCGATTATGTGAGTCCCGGAGGCACGGCACGGTTCCCGCATATCGACAGGATGAACCCGCTCGCGGTCCATAATTACCAGCTTAGCCTCAACGGTCCCACAGGCCTCGACAAAACCACGTTTCTTGTCGGGGCCCGACGCTACGGGAATGAAGGATACCTGTTTGGCACGAGGCTGTTCCGACCCGGTGATTCAGCTGACTTCCAGAACTTCCTCCTGAAGGGAACGGGCGACGGCGCGCTCGTTCCGATGGGTTCTTCCGATGAATGGTCGGGACAACTGAAGATCGCGAACCGGTCGATGAAAAACATCCATTTGAGTTATCAGGCATTAGGAAGCATCCTCAACGCACAGCGGTACCAGCATGCTTTTATCTTGTTGCCTGATGGACAGAAGAAACAGAAGAGTGTTTCGTTTAGCCATGGAATTGATCTCACGCACACAATCAACAGTACGTTGTTCTATTCGGTCAGCGTACGACAGAACTACTATCGCTATACGGACTTTGTGTATGAGGATGTGTACGACTCCCGATATGTTCAGTATGGCCGACCGAGGGGTGACAAGAACTACGCATTGGGCGCCTATGTGCAGGGAGTCGATCTGGATCGCTTCAAGCAAGAAACTTCGTCCTACATTCTGAAAATATCAGTGACGAATCAGGCAGCGCAACATCACCTGCTCAAGATGGGAGCGGAAATGCAGTTTTCGAC
>DOWV01000378.1:6479-6622 GCA_003519375.1 Bacteroidota bacterium | reverse complement strand
CGCGATGACGGCCGATTCTCCTGGACGAACTTCGAGCTCACGAATCTCAACGGACTTGATGCAGTGCGCCAGCTCGACTATAATGTTCTCGTCGAGCTCTCCACGCTTTCGATCGCAGAGCGAGGTGAGCCGGCGTTGTCTCA
>DOWV01000378.1:0-6291 GCA_003519375.1 Bacteroidota bacterium | reverse complement strand
CGTGGTGACGGCGAACAAGGCACCGGCGGCATTCGCCTACCGTGAGTTGCGTAAGCTTGCGGAGGAAAAGGGTGTGAAGTTCCTTCATGAATCGACCGTCATGGATGGAACGCCGCTCTTCAATCTCGCGAAGGCCGGACTGAAGGGGTGCACCATCAAGGCGCTGTCGGGAGTCCTGAACTCGACCACCAACTATGTACTTTCCCGCATGGAAAAGGGTGAATCGCTGGAAGAAGCTGTCCGATTCACCCAGAAGGAAGGATTTGCTGAAGCCGACCCACGCCATGATCTCGAAGGATGGGATGCCTCGGCAAAGATCACCGTTCTTGCGAATGCGCTCATGGATGCAACATTGACTCCGCTGGATGTCGATCGAGGGGGGATCACGCACGTGACGGTCGCAGATGCTCAGCGCGCAGTCAAGGAAGGCAGAAACCTGAAGCTCATTTGTCGCGCCTGGCGGGAGGGCACAAACGTGCGCGCAAAAGTTTCACTCGAGGAAATCGAGCGGGGACATCCTTTTGCACCGATCAGAGAGAGCGGCTCGATCCTGATGATCGAGACCGACCTCCTGGCTCCGTTTGTCATCACGGAGACTGATCCGACGTTGTACGATACCGCTTATGGGGTGATCAACGACTTGATGAGTCTGGGCGAGTGAAGGGGCGATAGGCAGCCGAATCGTGTGAAAACCAGGGAGGGACTATGGCGATAGGGCGAGGGATGAAGCACAGCCTGGTGTTGGCGCTCTTGATGTTTGAGGCGAACGCGCAAGTGCAGCCTCCGACAATCAACCGCGAGGGTGAGAATTTCGTGCTAACACTTTCCAGGGAAATGGAGAGCGCGCTCAAACGATTCAATCCCCGCTTCAAGACCTGGAAAACCGCTGACTTTGCAATCAGCGTACGCGAGGACTTCGCAGAAGAGCCTCCTCAGACTCGCACCCCCTTTGCGCTCATTCTCGATGCCAACAAAGACGGAAAGCCGGACGTCGTGCTCGACGGTCATGATGACCGCAATTCCCTTCTTCTATGCCTGCTCTCCCGCGAACAAGATTACATTGTCGAGATACTCAATACTTCCGACCTGATTGTTCCGAGCGAGATTGTGGATTTCAAAAATGGTGCGAAAGATTCCGGCTTATGCTACATCTTTTCGAGCTCGTGTAGATGGACCTCGGTAGAAAACTTCGATCCGCGTAAGACTTTTGTTTTCCAAATCGTCTTCCCTCAACGCTCTGATTCCGCCGGCAACCTGGTCAACGATGGCGGCAGCATAAGCTACTACTTTGAAAAGGGGAAGTTTATCAGAGGTGACTTCGATCCGATGTAGAGGCGCGGGTCTTCGAATTCCAAATACCTTCCGAAGGACTCTGATGGATCCGGCGTTCCTTCGCAAGGTGCAACCTCAGAATCCCTGGTGTTCCGTCCTCGCAATAATCTCGTCCTGCAGAGACTTCCCAAGATCGCAGAAGTAATCGCTGTATCCCGCCACACGGACGATCAAATCACGGTGCTGGTCAGGATGCGCCTGTGCTTCACGCAGGGTCCGGGCGTTGATCACGTTGAACTGGACGTGATGCCCTCCGAGCGTGAAGTACGATCTGACGAGATGCATCAGATTCTCAATCCCCTTCTCGCTCTCCAGAAGCTGCGGCGTAAATTTCTGGTTGAGCAGGGTCCCGCCCGTTCGAACGTGGTCCATCTTCCCGGCAGATTTAAGGACAGCCGTCGGACCTTTTCTATCCGCTCCCTGAACAGGCGATATACCTTCTGAAAGAGGCGTGCCGCCTTTTCGTCCGTCGGGTGTTGCACCGGTCATCGAGCCGAAATACACGTGGCAGGTTGTCGGAAGAAGATTGATCCGGTAGACTCCCCCTTTTGTGTTTTTCCGGCCGTTCACGAGATCGTAAAACGCCTCGAACACCCACTGCATCAGACCGTCTGCATACTCGTCGTCGTTACCGTATTTCGGACTCTTGTTCACCAGAAGCAGCCGCGTCTTTTCGTCCCCTTCGAAATCCCGGGAGAGAATGCGCAGGAATTCCGGCAACGCCAGTGACTTGTGCTCGAAAACATGATATTTGAGGGCGGCGAGACTGTCGGAGATCGTGCCGATTCCTACTCCCTGGATGTAGTTCGTGTTGTAGCGGGCTCCGCCGTTGTTGTAATCCTTCCCTTTCTCGATGCAGTCGTCGATGAGCACGGAGAGGAAAGGCACGGGCATGTGCTCCGCATACAACCGTTCGATGACATTGTTGCCTTTCAGCTTAATCTCAATAAAATGTTTTAACTGGCGCCGGTATGCGTTCAGGAGATCATCAAAGGACTTGAATAAGGCCGGATCGCCCGACTCGATGCCAATCTTCTTGCCCGTCCGCGGATCAATTCCGTTGGCCAGTGTGATTTCCAGAACCTTCGGGAGGTTGAAATATCCCGTGAGGATGTAGCTCTCCTTGCCGAAGGCTCCGGTCTCGACGCAGCCACTGGTCCCTCCCGAACGCGCGTCCTCGACCGATTTGCCCTGCCGCAGAAGTTCTTCAACGATGGTATCGGCATTGAAAACCGACGGCTGGCCTCTCCCCTTTCTGATCACCCGGCAGGCATGTTTGAGAAACTCATCCGGATTCTTCCTGCTGAGCTGGATATTCGAGCTCGGCTGCACAAGCTTCATCTCGTCGATAACGTCGAGGATGATATGAGTGAGCGGGTTGACGCCGTCACTGCCGTCAGGCTTCAGCCCGCCGGTATTGATGTTCGCGAAATCCGTATAAGTGGAGCTCTCGGCCGCCGTCACTCCCACCTTAGGCGGCGCAGGTTGGTTGCTGAACTTGACCCAGAAACACTCAAGCAGCTCACGCGCTTTCTCTTCGTCGAGCGAACGGTCAGCAAGTCCGCTCTGGTAAAACGGGTACAGATGTTGGTCAAGCCGGCCCGGATTGAATGCGTCCCATGGATTCAACTCGGTGACAACGCCAAGATGGACGAACCAATAGTACTGTAGCGCCTCCCAAAATGTCGCCGGGGCATGTGCCGGGACATGGCGGCACACAAGAGCAATCGATTCAAGCTCGGCCTTGCGGTCAGGCTCCCGCTCCATACCGGCCAGCGCCTGCGCTTTGTCTGCATATCGTTGAGCGAGTGTCAACACGCCGTCAATGGCGACGCTCATCGCTTTGAGCTCTTCTTTCTTGCTGTTNNGCCTTGCGTTCAGGATCCCGCTCCATACCGGCCATCGCCTGCGCTTTGTCCGCATATCGTCGAGCGAGTGTCAACACGCCGTCAATGGCGATGCTCATCGCCTTGAGCTCTTCTTTCTTGCTGTAGGCTTCGGGATCGTCGATGTAGTCGAGCGTTCCGAGGCTCGCAGCGATCTCACGCTTGAAATCCATGAGACCCTTCCGATAAATCTTGTCGTCCAGCACGGTATGTCCCGGCGCCCGCTGCTCCATGAATTCCGTGAAGATTCCGGCGTCGTATGCGGCCTTCCACTCGTCGGTCATTTCCTCGAAGATCTTCCCGCGAATAGTATTCCCGGTCCAAAACGGAATTATGGACTCGCTATATTCTCTCCTCGTCGAATCGTCGACACGAAACCACACTTTTTCGCGGCTGTTGAGGATATCGAGATCCTGCAGGGTGTGACAGCAGAGTTCCGGAAAGGTGTAGGTCGCTTTCGGAGCCGGACCCCGCTCGCCGACGATCAATTCTCCGTCATTAATGCAGATCTCCTTCTGCTCCATAATGCGCCGGAATGTCAGCGCACGCCGCATTGGTGCGGAGAGGAATTGCGCCTCTTTGTAGAACCCGGTCACGATGCGCGCCCGCTCCGGGGAAACGAGGGGAACGGCATTGATGCTCTGTTCACGAAGCTTCTTGACTCGCTCGGTCATACTTCAACCTCCAATGGATACTCCCGCGACATACTGACGAAGTTCTTTCACGTAAAGAGATAAATCATCCGCAGACGGCGGAATCGTCCCTTCCATTTCGTACTCTTTTCCCAACCGAACGTACTTTTCAGTACCAGTGGGGTGATAGGGCAGCAGGTGGATTTCTCGGATATTTCCGAGTTCTGCAACGAACTCTCCCGTGCGCTTGATATCTTCGAACGTATCGTTGACGCCCGGGATCAACGGCAGACGGACGATGACCTGTTTCTTCGAATCCGACAGCCGGCGAAGGTTGCTGAGTATCTGGACATTGGAAACGCCCGTGAACTCCCTGTGCTTCGTGTCGTCCAGCGTCTTGAGATCGAACAAGAAGAGGTCGACATAGGCGCTCACCTCCTCCAATATTGCAGTGGTCGTGAGACCGGAAGTGTCGACCACCGTATGAATATTCCTCCGTCTACATCCCTTCAAAAGAGAGAGGAGGAACTCGTGCTGAAGCAGCGGCTCGCCGCCCGAAAAGGAAGCTCCTCCACCCGATCGATCATAAAACACGACATCCTTCTCGATTTCCGCGAGGACTTCTTCCGTGGTCATCTCTTTTCCCGCGAGCCCTCGAGCCTCCGCATTGCAGATCTCGACACACTCTCCGCAATCGATGCACACTTCTCTCAGTGTTTCGAAGGCGCCGTCCACACCCTTCACGGCGTGGTTTTTACACAGAGCATAGCAATCACCGCAACGAATGCAACGGTCGGTTCTGAGGACCAGCTCGGGGTCAGGGGAAATGGATTCAGGATTGTGGCACCATTTGCAGCGGAGCGGACAGCCCTTCAGGAACACGGTGGTCCGGATTCCCGGTCCATCATGAACTGAAAACCGCTGAATGTTGAAGACCAATCCCATCGTGCAACTCGATTTCCGGTTACTGGATAATTATGCAAAGGTACACCGATTGTCCACGAGAATCAATTGCGGCCTCCGTGGAATTCCACTTCTGAGCTTGCCGGGTCATACGGATGACTCCATGATGATCGATCGGGAAGAACCGCGGATGTCCTGCGCGCCGAAGCATGGTGAATTTTTGAATCGTACTCCTTGTTCATGATGTAGATTTCGTATAGATTATTGCACCAACGACGCCGGAGACCCTCTCATCGGGAACACCGGCACCATGTTCCATGACATTATCAAGGAATTCGTCATGCCTCTTCCACGATACGCGTTTTTCAGTGACAAGATTGTACCATATTCTGAAGCAAAGGTGGGGATACTGACGCACGGGCTCAATTACGGCACGGGAGTATTCGGCGGTATCCGCGGCTATTGGAACGACGAGGAAAAGCAGCTCTTCATTTTCAGACCTCTTGATCATTTTCAGCGATTTCTCGAATCGACACGCTTGCTTCGAATGGAGTTACCCTACACCCGCGAGGAAGTCGTCAAGAAACTCGTCGAGTTGATTCACAAGGAAGATCTTCATGAAGACTGCTACGTACGACCGCTCGCCTTCTACGGAGACGAGATCATCGGCGTCAGGCTTCACAACGTGACACCGATGCTGACGATTTCCGTCCTCCCCTTCGGCCGCTACCTCGAGAAGGAAGAAGGAGCACACGTGATGTTTTCTTCGTGGAGAAGGATCGACGACAATGTTATCCCGGCACGCGGAAAGATCACGGGCGGGTACGTGAATTCTGCCCTGGCAAAAACCGACGCGAACCTCGCCGGATTCGATGAGGCGATCATGCTCAACCAGGACGGCCACATCTCCGAGGGTTCAGCCGAGAACGTCTTTATCTTGCGAAAGGGGAAGATCGTCACGCCCCCGGTGACAGACAACATCCTGGAGGGGATCACGCGCAATTCCATCATCGCGCTGCTACGGGATGAATTGGGGATGGAGGTCGTTGAGCGGTCAATCGACAGAACCGAGGTCTACCTTGCCGAGGAAGCATTCATGGTGGCGACAGGAGCTCAAATCGTGGCGATCGCGAGAGTGGATCATCGCAAAATAGGGAGTGGGTCGATGGGACCGGTCACGCAGAAAGTCCGCGACCTTTACTTCAATGTCGTCCGGGGCCGTGTGCCGAAATACAGGCAGTGGTGTCACGCGGTATACGGAAAGTGATTCTTGTAGCGCGAGACCTGACAGGTTTCACAAACCTGTCAGGTCTACTCCTTCGTCTCACGTCTTCCGTTTCACTATCAAAGCACCATCCACGCATTCACGTCTTCCTAATTTCCCTCAACGCCTCAAACATCGCCACCACATTCTCTACCGGCACATTGCCCTGGATGTTGTGCACTGTATTGAATATAAACCCGCCGTCCTTGCCCAGGATCTCACATCGCTGCTTTACTTCATCCCTGATCTGCCCCGGGGTACCAAACATCAGCGT
>DOWV01000195.1:32975-33358 GCA_003519375.1 Bacteroidota bacterium | reverse complement strand
GTCGAGACCAACGTGGCGACAAAGATCGGCAGGGTGAGCGTGCGGCCGGCAAGCAGAAAGTCCTCGGCATCATTCCGTGCCCGCCGAACGGCACGGAAACCGACATAGACCACTGCAAGGAAATACAGGAGAATGAGAAGTGAGTCGACGAGGCTGAAGTGAATCATCGAGGGCCGGTGATCAGGCAAAGACTCTGAAGAGCAGCAGGTTTCCCTTTTTGACTTTGATGCTGACCGGGGATGCGGTTACCACATTGCTTGTTCCCCCCCGTACGCCCAGCTCGAGCGTCTCTCCGTTCAGTGCGTATCGAAGCCCGTCTGTGACAATCCCTTCGCACCGGCTCAGCGGAATAAGCGAAACGATCTCCCCTTTCTTGACGTCGA
>DOWV01000195.1:32530-32864 GCA_003519375.1 Bacteroidota bacterium | reverse complement strand
CGCGGCCGACATAGGTCAGCTCACCGAACTCATCAACAAACCGTACCACGGCGTCAGGGTAGAATTTCGCGAGAACTCCGAGGTTTCCCATCGAATGGTCCAGCCTCTTTCCGGATGCACCGATGACCGTTACGTGATCGAATTTTTCTTTTATCGCCCATGCGATGGTTTTTTCGAGATCCGTTGATTCGTCATCGTTGTCCCGATAGGTCGGAACTTTGTGAAACTTCACCAGTGTCTCGGTGTGAATGGAATCGAGGTCGCCAATGATCGCATCCGGCACCACTCCAAGCTTCAACGCAATATTCGCTCCCCCATCGGCGCAGAGAACGAC
>DOWV01000195.1:6190-32263 GCA_003519375.1 Bacteroidota bacterium | reverse complement strand
GCGTGAGTATTTTTGAGATAGACTCCTGAAGGCAGAGGGACCCCGTCACTAAATTACAAACCAAATCGCAGAGAGGCAAAGATGTTCCGCTCCGCCGCGGGAAAGAACTCATCCCCTTCGCCATGACTGGCATAGAAGCGATTGAAGAGGTTGTTGACATGAACCTGGAGGTCAAGATTTCGCATCCATGAGCCCGAAGGAAGCTTCACCGTCATCCACGAGTGAACGACGGTGAATGCGTTGACTGTCCGGGCCGGATCCGGCGCGCCCCTGCCGGGATTCTGATTGTTGTCGGTGTAGAATTCCCCCACATGCTGCAAGGAGAGCGAAACGGTCAGCCACGTGTTCCTGTAGGTTGCGCGAAAGTTCGCAAGCACGTCGGGGAATCCGGCGATCGTATTCCCGTCGAGAGCTGCCGGCGTCGCACCATCGTAGACCGTATACCGCTCCAGCCGGTTTCTGCTCAAAGTCGCGTTGGCCTGAAGCTCCAGCACATCATTCAATTTTGCGGCCGTGGTGAATTCGATACCCTGGTGGAGCGTCCTCTCTGCGTTGCCGGTCACAGGAATGCCGAATCGGTCGAGCTGCCCCTGCTTGATGATTTCGTTGTTGAAAGTCATCGAGAAAAGGTTGAGACCAATCCGGAATGGACCCGAGATGTAGCCGCCGCCCAGCTCGAGATCAACCAGGGCTTCAGGCTTCACCAGAGGATTTGAGAAATCGTATTTCCCATCGGCGAGGAGATTGAATTGGGGGGTCACGGCCCCCCATGACGCCGGTGTGCTCCCTTCCGCGGCATCGTAAAGGTTCTTCAACCGCGGCTCTCGCGAAGTGCGTGAAAGCTGCGCGTAGACATTGAGCTTGTCTGTCATGTTGAAATTGAGCCCTGCCCGCGGATTGAGAAAATGATAGGGAACCGAGAAATCAGTTCCGAGGAACTTCTCGTCATGGAGACGGTAGCGATTGTACGCGTACTGCAAATCGAGTTGAAGCGTGAGATCGGGCCTCAGGGTATACAGTTCGTGGGCATACAATGAGAGGATGTTCTTCGACCCCCTGTACTCATAGTAATGGTATTCAGGTGTAACGCCGACCGGAACTTCGCCCCCCCATCGCAAGGCCCCCCAGTGGATCGACCGGTGCGCCCGAACTTCGGCCCCGACAGTCAGAGTTCCGCCCTTGTGCTTTATGCTCGCTCTCGGCAGCCAGCCAAATTGCGAATTGTTTACCCACGCGCGGATGAGCGCGTTGGGGATGTAGAGCGTGTCTGGATCCCCCGTGACGGGGAAGCCGTTTGTCCCGGTGATCCGAAGATAGGAGTAGGGCGCCCACGAGCCGTCAAAATCAAAGAATCCTCTGCCGGTGACAAGGAAGAAGGCATTGTTGAGAACGATGTCATCCGTGATCTGCCATTCGTGAAGCAGCTCATAGTGCGGTTGATTGAAGTTTTCGATCTCTTCAGGCCGGGAGATGGGGTTTTGCCGGCGCCGGTCCGAATCGTGCGAGTATGCATCCTCTTTCGCGATGCCGTAGTATGCCAGATGATCGGCAACGGGGCCGCCATAGAAATTGAATTGTGTCGTCATGGTGCGGTCGTACCGAACCGCTCCGACAAAGTAACTGGAAAAATCGGTCCACGAGTTGGCCCGGTATCCGTCGCTCAGGATACGCGAGAGTCGTCCGTAGAATTGATATTGGCCTCCGACCGTGCCGGAATTGATCGCCACGGAATACCGGCGTGTGTTGAAGGAACCAAACCCGGAGGAGAAATCGATGCCGGGCGTTTTCGAATAGGTTGAAGTCACGAGATTGACAGAGCCGCCAATCGCCGGGGGACCGTAGAAGGCGCTGCCTGCGCCCCGCTGCACCTGGATGTCCTGAAGGCTCGCGGTCAAGTCGGGAAAATCGAGCCAATAGACATCATGGTCTTCAGGATCGTTCTGGGGAATTCCATTGATGAGGACGGAGATTCTTCGCTGATCAAATCCGCGAATGCTCAGGTAGTTATATCCGATACCGTTACCGCTCTCTGAATAGAATGTTGTCGAGGGAAGCTCGGAGAGAAGTTGCGGGATATCCTGCGTTGAGTTTCGTTCTGACAAATCGCGGGCGGTGAGAGTCGCAAACGTTACCGGGTTTTCCCGTTCCCGCGCACGCGTCGCGGAGACAACGATGGTTTGACCCGGCAGGATTGTCGGTTCAAGGGCAACCTCCATGGGCGCAGCCTCGCGATTACCCGGTTGTATCGCGACCACCGATGGGGTGTAGCCAATGAAACTCACACGGAGAGAGGCCGGGCCGGGTGGAACATTCCGGAGCTCGAATGAACCGTCGTCCTTCGTGTTCGTTCCGATGCTCGAACCCGCTAATGAGACGTTCGCGGCAGCGAGAGGTTTCTTCGTCTCTGCGTCGATGACCCGTCCGCGAATCCTGCCGCTCTCCTGCGCCGCCACAAGAAGCGGCAGCGCTATCAGAAATGATATCAGCACACCGTGTCGCATAGTAGCCTCCATAAAACAATAAAGCCGTTTTCCAGAGGGGGAGCATCGCTGGAAAACGGCTCAAGACAATACCAGTTTCCCGTTTTCCTTCGCTGGTATTACCCAGTTCAGGTTCGGAGGGTTTGCTCTCAGCCGCCCCGGCTGTTTCGCGAAACAGTCGGGATGACACCCCTAACGGAACTCAACACATGTATGGTGGGAAAGAACTGATGCAATATACAAGCAGGGAACAATGATGTCAAGTCAGCGAAAACTCTCCGTCTGAAATCCTTGCCTGCCAGTCATTTTTTGTCTATTTTTTGCAGCACTCCGAGACTTGGTTGAAACCCAGTTGTTTGCCACAAAGACACCAAGTCACTAAGAAAGAATTCGGGATCCCAGAGTGTCAATCCTTCTTGGTGTCTTCGTGACTTAGTGGCGGGCCTTTTCAACAATTCTGCACTTTCTTTCAGCCCGCTGTCCTTTATGAGCCTGTTAGTTGACAATCTGCGCTTTCATTACCCGGGTGTTCCGGTGTTGCGTGACATTTCGTTCAATGTCACAACCGGGGATTTCTTCAGCCTGCTTGGCCCGAACGGTTCTGGAAAATCCACTCTTCTCCGCCTCCTCGACCGCATCCTGATCCCGGATGCGGGGACTATCATGTTGAAGGGACGACGGCTTGACGGCTATACCCGCCGTGATCTTGCCCGTCTTGTGGCGTATGTCCCCCAGGATGCGACATGGGTTTTTCCCTACACGGTCTTCGAGATCGTGCTGATGGGCCGATCCCCTTATGTGGGCCGCTCCGGGTTTGAAAACAAGGATGACATTGACCGGGCACGCTCGATGATGGAACTGACGGACATCGATCACCTCGCCGACAAGCTCATTACGGCTATCTCCGGCGGCGAGCGCCAGAGGGCGCTCATCGCCCGGGCACTCTGTCAGCAGCCTGAAATCCTTCTTCTCGACGAACCGAACGCTCACCTCGACATCAATCATCAGGTTGAAATATTTCAGATATTGCAGGAGCAGAACCAGCGGAAGAATCTGACGATCATTTCCGTGTCGCACGATCTTAACCTTGCCGCGTCATTCAGCAAGAGCGTGCTTCTCCTGTCAGACTCCGGCGGGAACGGCTCTACGATATTCGCGGTCGGCACGCCGCAGGAAGTGCTCACGGGCGCCAATATCGAGAAGGTCTACCATACTCCCGTGCTTGTCGATCGACTCCCGGGTTCGTCGACGGTTCGAATTTCCCTCATGCCTCAGCATTCGCGCGCGGGCACGCCGCGCGGCGGCGCACCAGCGTAGAGGCTCATTCAATCACAGTTCTGATGTTCGAGTCCATAGCGTATGTCAACACGGCGACGGCAAATACGTGAAAAAGTCCTTCAGGCCCTTTATGCGCGCGAGCTCTCCCAGGAGCCGGTCGAGTTGATACTCGAAACTATTGTGGGCTCTCTCAAAAAAGAGCCTGAAATCTATGAACTCGCGAAGGTCCTTTTTCTGAAAGTCATCGAGGTCGCCGACGAGGTCGACACGCTCATCAAAAGCCGCATCGCCAACTGGGAATTCAACAGACTGGCTATCATCGACAAGATTGTCCTGCGTATTTCCATTTGTGAACTCCTCTATTTCGAAGATATCCCGCCGAAAGTCTCCATCAATGAAGCGATCGAAATTGCGCGGCGGTACAGCACTGAGAAGAGCGACAAGTTCGTCAACGGCGTGCTCGATTCCATCCTCGACGACCTGAAGAAATCGGGACGGATCAAGAAGTCGGGACGCGGACTTCTCGAAACATCTGCGAAAAAGAAACAAGCCAACTAGGACACCCAAGCGTGTTGATCCCCAACGAATCCCCAGCCGGTGAGAAGCATACCGGATCTTCCCGGGGGAGAATCTTCTCTTGGACGCTGTTCGATTTCGGCAACACTGCGTTTTCCGTCATCATCGTTACCGTCGTCTATCCTACGTATTTCATGGGGCAGGTCGCGGGCGCGCCACTCCAGTTCTGGGGTCTCTCGCTCTCGGGTCTGACACTGTGGGGGCTGGCGGTGAGCCTTTCGATGATTGTTGCTGCAGCCATTGCACCTCCGCTCGGCGCAGCTGCCGATTATTCACACAACAAGAAATTGTTCCTCTTTTTGTTCACGCTGACATGTGTGGTGAGCACGTCGCTGTTGTTCTTCGTCCGGCCCGGAATGGTCTTGCTGGGGATGCTGCTTTTTATTATCGCGAATGTCGGCTTTGAAGGAGGCATCGTCTTCTACGACGCATTCCTGCCGAGCATCACTTCGCGGCGATCTTACGGCCGTGTGTCCGGATACGGTTTTGCCATGGGGTACGTCGGCGCACTGGCGGTGCTCGTGATCGTCAGCTTGATGCTGCCGGAGACCTCCGACGCGGAGTATCTGTTCTTCATCCGTCTTTCGTTTGTCACGGCGGCCCTGTTTTTCCTCGTGTTCTCGATCCCCATGTTCATCTGGGTGCCGGAACCGAGGCCACGTGAAAAGAAGCCTGCTGCTCCTATCCGAACCGGATTTCAACAGGCGTGGCGCACATTCCGCGCGTTGTTCATTGAGCGTCAACACCCGCCCCTGGCTCGGTTTCTCCTCGCATTTTTCATTTATAACGATGCAATCCTGACGATCATCGCATTCGCCGCGATCTTTGCAAAAGATATGCTTCAGATGAGCGATAAAGAGCTCATCCTCTTTTTTGCAGTCGTGCAGACAAGCGCCGTCGTTGGTTCGTTTCTGTTCGGTTTCGTTACCGACAAGATCGGGCCGAAGAGAACAATCATCATTACGCTTTTTATATGGCTCTCCATCACGTTGGGCGCATATTTCGTCTCAACGATCAGCGCATTTTATTTTGTTGCGATGGGAGCCGGTGCAGCAATTGGATCGTCACAGTCTGCGAGTCGCAGCCTGATGGCGCTCCTGACACCGAAAGAGCGCGAGGCCGAATTCTTTGGATTTTATGATGGTCTATGTGGAAAAGCATCCGCCGTCGTCGGTCCGACTGTGTACGGACTCATCGCAGGCATTACAAACCAGCGATTCGCCGTACTCTTTATAGGCTTGTTTTTCCTCGCAGGTTTGATTATTCTTAGGGGAGTTAAGGAGCCTGACCGGAAGAGCACCGCTGCTTCCCACAGCTGAAAATCGGTTTCTCATTCCTCCCACATTTCTGCAATTGGCAGATCGCAGCAAGAGTTGTCACGATCGATAACATTCCTTGCTCGTGCGAGGGCGTTTTGCCGGGGAATTCACGCTGAATTCACTATTTGCTCTGTAAAACCGGGATCTCCAGACCCGATGGGACCGAGTTTTCACGAACCGGCACAGCATCGGGCGGTACAAATCTTGCCTTGAATTCGCACACACTTCCAGATATTCGGAGCATCTTGGTATGAAACAGTCCGTTTTCACATCAGTCCTGCTGGTACTCACACTGGCCGTTTCCGCGGTCATCTACTACTTCATGCTTCCGAAATTCATTCAGGACGGGGGTCCGATTGTCATCCTCCTGCTCGCGTTGTCGCTGATGGTCATGACCTTCATCATCGAACGTGTGCTTTCTCTGCGGAGAGCGGAGGGAAAAGGATCGCTGCAGAAGTTTCTGCGGGACGTCGTCGAGGCCGCGAAAGAGAGGAAATTCGCCGAGGCGATTGAAATGTGCAAGAACCAGCAAGGAGCAGCCGCCAACGTGCTCCTCGCCGCCCTGGAACGATATCTCGTCGTCCAGCGCCGCGGCCTGTCCATCGAAAAGCAGGTAGCCGAGGTCAAGAGAATGATCGAAGAAGCAACAGCCCTCGAAACACCTGTTCTCGAAAAAAACCTCCTTGCGATCTCCACGATTGCCTCGATCGCGACGATGGTCGGGTTGTTCGGAACGACGCTCGGCATGATTCGTTCCTTCCAGGCCCTTGCATCGACCGGGGCGCCGGACGCGGTGCAGTTGTCCCTCGGAATCTCCGAAGCCCTTGTCAACACCGCCGGCGGACTTTTTGCAGCGATCACCGCTATCGTCGCCTACAATGTTTTCGTTAATAAAGTTGACAACATGACGTTCATGCTCGACGAAGCCGCATTTGAGATTGTCGAGATTATCGGCGGCGAAGAAGACAGCAAGTAGGAGCCGGCACCTCAATGGCCCGATTCAAGAAAAAACGTGTTGGGATCAGCCTGGACATGACGCCGCTCGTCGACGTCGCGTTCCTGCTCCTCACCTTCTTTATGCTCACCACAAAATTCAAACCGGTGGAAGAAGCTCAGATCGTCTTGCCGGAATCGCACGCGAAGTACAAGATTCCTGAATCAGACGTCATGACGATCACCTTCAGCCCCGACGGCAAACTCTATCTCGGGCTTGACTCGCAGCAATTGCGAGCGCAATTATTCGGAGATCAGAACAAGCTCAAGCCCGCAATCCCCATCTCGATGGAGGAGCTGGTACCGCTCGCGCAACAGGCTCGGAGCGCGAATCCGAAACTCCGGACGGTCATCAGAGGGGATAAAGACTCGATGTATGGTCCTGCTGAGGACGTTATGAACGCACTTCAGAAGGCGAATATCGCAAGATTCGAACTTGTCACAGAAATGGATCGCAAGGATTAGTGCATGGGCGCAGTTGATATAGGCGGCGGCCGCCAGCACGGCAAGAAAGGCAAGCACAAGAAAATGCGGCGTATCGGCGTGCGTCTGGATATGACGCCGCTGGTGGATGTGGCATTCCTCCTCCTTACATTCTTCATGCTGACCACAACGTTCAGCCTCCCGCAGGTGATGGATATTACGCTCCCGCCCAGCGAGACCAAGAGCGAAGTGACGGAATCGAGCCTTATGCTCCTGAGGCTAATGGAAAACGGAACCATCTATTGGAACATGGGCACCGAATCGCCCCGGGCGCTGGAACCGAACACGCTTCGGGCATTCCTGAAAGAACGCATCAACACGAATCCGAACATGATTACCCTGGTCAAGGTTGACCGGAAAAGCAAGTATTCCAACATGGTGAAGATCATCGACGAGCTTCACCTGGCGAACATCACGCGCTACAGTCTGGCTCCGCTTCTTGATCCGGACAAGAAAATCGTCGAGGACGCCGCCGGCAAGAGTTGAGCCACCGCTCAAAAAGTCCGGCACATCAAACACTGCTCTATTCACTGGCAGAATTCAACATCGTATGAACTACCGCCTCCGCTTTCTCGCAACGCTTTTGATGCTGGCATTGGCCGGCATTTCACTCCACGCTCAACTGGTCTTCTTTGACTCGACGTTTAGCCTCGTTTCAGATACAGCCGGCACACGCGACGTGGATCTCCTCACCATTCCGGGCAAGGTCATCCTCCAGACGGGGACGAACACCGATCTCGCATTGAACAAGGACATCGTGGTTCGGTATTCGAACGGCGATCCCAGCAAGATCTCCAATCACCCGACAGCTTGGGATCCGCGCACGATGATCGACGGGAGGGTGTCCGCGACATCGTTCTTCGAGCTCCTTCCGAATCAGGAAGGATCGTTGATCCGGATCGACCTGCAGGCAAGCCGGGTTGTCAACCGGGTCGTGACGCGCGTCTTCCCCGCCAATAGCGTGAATTTTCGTGTGCGGGGATACTCGATCTATACCGGTCTCGACACGGTGACCTTCAAGAAGGTAAAACAGATTGCCGAGAACGACCGGGCGAACACCGACGACTTTTTCGATCCCGAAACGGCGCGGTATGTCATGCTGAGAGTCGACAAGCAGGATCCGTCGCTCACCAATCCCTTCTCCACGACGTTTGGCGAAATCGAGGTCTATGGCGTCGGCTACCTGCAGCAAGGAACGATCACGGCGAGAGTACGCGATGCCCAGGTTGACGTCAACTGGGGTCGCGCCTCGTGGAAAGCAAATACGCCGCCGGGAACGGCCGTGCGGGTCCAGGTCAGGACGGGCGACACCCCTACCGTCGGGCCAAGTTGGAGTGCGTGGAGCGACGAAGTGTCGATTCCCAATTCTCTCTTCAATGTGTATGAACCGCGTCGTTACATGCAGTACCGCGCGAATCTCTACACTTCATCGGTGGAGACGCCGCGCCTCGACGAAATAAGTATTACGGCCGACACGCTCCTGGTTGCTAAAAGCGCAACGGCGAGTGTGCTTCCGCAGACCGCTCAGATTCTCAAGGAAAGTGAATTTGACTATCAGGTGACGATAGAGGCCGATGCGCGCAGCACGGGAGTTGACACGCTTGTGCTTTTTACGAATATCCCGCTCGTTGTCCTTGCCGTGAATGTGAACAACCTCAATATGCCGTTTGATGTAAAGTTTCAACCCGGGCAGATCGTCATCGGATTCGGCAACACCATCAACTTCAGCGCTGCAATCAACGTTCACTTCCGGTTCACTCCGTTTCTCGATCAGACGGTGCTTCCCTCGCAGGTCATTTCCAAGCAAAGCGCTCAGAATCCGCAGCGCGTCGATGCACGGTTTACAGGAAATGTCGCGAGCTGGACGTTGAACGCCTTCGGCGTTCCCGAACAGGTCATCGTGGGCGCGAGGGCGGATCCCAATCCGTTCACGCCGAATAACGACGGCCGCAACGACATCACATTTTTCAGTTTCTTTGTTTCCAATCTTGTTGTGGAACGGCCGGTTTCGATCAGGATCTTCGAAATCTCCGGCCGGCTCGTCCGAACCGTGATGGACACACGCACCACCGCACAGGCATTTGTTGAACAGAATGCCATCCGGTGGGACGGCCGCGGTGACAATGGCCGCGTGCTCCCCCCGGGTCTCTATCTCTATCAAATCAAGGTCGATGTTGACGGGCTATCACCCGCCGTGATTACCAAGACCGTTACTATCGCTTACTGATACGACTGTATGAACGTACGAACAGGTATTCTTCTCGCTCTCCTCCTCTGTTTCGGTGCGAGAGCCAATGGCGGAGGGTTCTCAAAACTCCCCAGCAGCGCCCGGGCTGTCACGCTTGGCGGATCGCTCATCAGCTTCACGGACGACCCCAACGTACTCTTTTACAATCCCGCAGCCATCGGGCCCATGCACTCACTCTCGGTATCGACCTCCTATACGCGCCTCTTCCCCGGCGTAAGCGATGACCGGCTGTTTTATATCAGCGGATCGGCCGTCGCCAATCTTGGCTTCGCGGGAAACCTCGGCATCGGCGTGAAAGCGTTCTCTTCGAATTCCTGGAAAGAGAATGAACTGGTCGGGACCTATGCCCAGCAGCTTTTTGATTTCCTCTCGATCGGGGGAAGCGCCAAGCTGCTCTATTGGTCCGCCGCTGCTCCCTCGGGTTTGCTCGCCGTCCCGGAGGAGGCGATATCCACCGTGACGTTTTCCTTCGATGTGGGTGCGCTTACGCAGATTCGGAATATTTTTCCCGATAACGACCTCCAGGTCGGCATCTTCTTCGGCGACATCACACGACCCACCCTTGCGAAAAACGGTTCCGGCGACGGGACGCTTGACCTCCGGATGTCCCTCGGAGCGACATATATCTCGAGAGTCTACGACTACGCGGTCACTGCTCACTATACAGTCGCGGGCGATACACGGCGCCTCGGCGTGGGAGCTGAAGTTTCGGCGATGAAGTCATCGATTCTCGATCAGCCCGTCGAGTTGATGGTGCGGGCCGGCCTTGGCGGATTGCAGCCCTCGGCTCACCAGGCCGATCTCAACGGAGGCCTCGGTATCCGGGTTGCCGATTTTATGCTCGACTATGCGTACGCGTATCAGACACAACTCCTCTACATCGAAGGAACGCACCATCTGACGCTGCGCTACACCTTTTGAACACTCTACCATTGAATAGAATTCTTATGAGACTTCGCTCTCTGTTCCTGTTCACATTGCTTTCTTCGGCAGTGTGGCTCCCCGACAGGACCTCTGCCCAATTCATTGCCAGTGACCGGGACAAGGGTACGTACCTCAACTACTCCGGACGCAACTACGAGAACTACAGCACCGTTCTCCAACGCCGGAAGTTCTATGACAACTATGGCAACTTCCTGGTCGATGGCGTCACGATCTTCGGACTCAGCGAGCAGCAGCGTCCGGCCAATTTCGATCTTCTCGATATTCCGATCAGCAGCCTGAGCAAGTCCCGGTTCTACAGCTCGTATTTCTCCAACCTGGTGATTCTGAACGACAGCTACAGCGGATTGACAAGCCGACTCATGATCGGCGACGCCATTCGGACGAAATTCACATCCCTGACGCTCGATAAAGCCCGGTTCAACGGCGTCCGCTGGGATGTGGCGACAACGAAGTACCGGGCCACCGTGCTGGCCTCACGCATCTCCGATCCTATCCGGATCAATCCCGAACAAATTCTCACCGGTCAGCAAATACGCCGTACGCACGAGTGGATCACGTATCTCCTTGGCGGCCATTTCGAAACGGATATCGGCGACGTTCTGACCGTCGGCGCCACGTATGTGAACCAGCACCAGCGGCGAAGTTCCCTCGACAGCAAAGATATTACCGTGCGCGGGGTTCCTGCGAACGCCGTTCCGCGCGTGATCTTCGTTCGCGTGCACGACGATTCACCTGGAGACAACTCGGGACCGATGATCTTCAATACTCCGCAGATCATCGTGAACGGAAAACCGATGCCGATGACGAACATCAACGGACGCGTTCCCGATCCGCAGAGAGTGGATCTGCGTTACCCCATTCAATACTGGGTGATGCGCGACTACTCTCCGATTTATGTTGCAACGTACCCCGGACGCGATACCGTCAGCCAGACGGAGTACGTCCACTACAGCGCCAGGTCGTCCGTGACGCAGACGCCGACGTATCCGGTTCAACTGCCCGCCGATCGCATCGATCTCGACTACAACATGACGTATGCCTACGTGATGCCGCCGGGCGTGACGTCGGTCGACTTCAGCGTTATTCTCGCGAACGACTACCGGATCGATGCGGGGCATGATTGGATCAACAACCTCGATGAATACGAAAACACGGCGTTCCGGTCTCACGCCGACAGCATTGTCACCTCACCTCTCGCCGTGCCAACGACATTCCGCGACGTGGCGCGGGCGGCTGGAAATGTCAAGGACGGCTCCAATAAACGCGTCGTGACTTTCTCGTACGGACTCGTCTCCGGCATCGCCGTGTACGGCATGAACTTCAAATTGAACTGGCAGGGTTTCAACGTCGAGGGTGAAATGGTGCGAAGCCTCGAGTTTCTGAAATACCCCATAGGCAAAGGTGCTCTCTTTGAAGATGTCGGCCGCGGATTTTTCATCAGGGGAACGAAGAAAGTCGGCCGTTTGACTCTCGGTCTGGAGCGGTACAACATTGAGCCGAAGTACACCACCATGCTCAACCTCTACACGATGGATAACAGTTACTACGGCGGGCAGAATACTCCTATCGCTCCTGATTTCCTCGGGGCCGATCTAAGCCTTGATGTATCGCCGCTAAACAGCCTTCCGGGAGCGTACATCCCCGGCCAGTCGGGAGGCGCTGCTTTTTCCCTGGTCGATGACAACGACGACAACGACCGGTGGGAAGACGGGTTCTATCACTATAACGTTCGCGCGACTCCCGACATCCGCAACGGCGACGTCGTGAACTACAATTACAGGCTCGGGCTTCCCGGATTCGGAGATCCCTACCTGCTCGGCTACCGGCAGAACAACAACGAGCTTGTCGGCCTCGGCGACATTATCCGGCGTCCGGATGCCGGCATTTTCCCGGGCAGGGACAAAGACCATGACGGTATCCCGGATGATGACAAGAACTCGGACGGTATCCCCGACTACGTTCAGGATTTTCTGACCTTCTACACCGATCCGCCGTTCTTCAACTATGGCGATGACTGGAATAACAACGGCGTCATCGACGAGCAGGAAAACGATATTCTTGCCGACTATGCCTACAATCCCGATCTCGATGGCTACCATCTTTTTGGCAGCTTCGAGATTATTCGCTCGATGAGTATTCGGTTTGGAACAATCCGGGAGAGGGCCACAGCCCGCGGAGGCAAGAACTTTAACGATTACCTTCGTTGGACGTACGAGGCGAGCACGCCGAAGTTTGGCGGAATCAATCTCCTGTATATCTTTAAGCGGGTCGAGGATAACATCCCCAACAACGGATACCAATTCGTCAACGCGCTGACAATCAACGCCGCGATCCCTGATTTCGTCTTCGATCCGCTGGAATACAAGCACAGCGCCGTGCATCAGCTGTATTTCGGATCAGCGTACACGCAGGTGCCAAGTCTGAGGATCGAAAACAACTTCAAATACGAATACAACAACCAGGACGCAGTCGGCGACGGTATCCGCGACAGCAAAGGGAACTATATCAATCCCGATGAACAGACGGACGGCCATATCATCAAGCTCGGCATCGTCAACAAGATTGAATACAACATCAAGTTCTTCAACGACCGCGTTCAGGTGATTCCGCAATTCAAGGTTCGCACGCAAAAGATCCTTCAGCGGGAGCAGTTCCGTTCCCCGAACGGAACGATCGACGAGAATGCCGTAAAAACACACGTGCAGGAAGTGATACCGATCTTCCGCATCGACTATCGCCTCACCGATCGAACCGATCTCCGGTTCGGTCTGCAGGGATTCAGCATCCCGGGCACGGGCAATACGTTCAACTATCAAATCAAGGACATGCGGTTCCCCGAGCGCGATGAAAATCGAACCACCTTCGCCGTATCGCTCGCGAACAAATCGGCCTACGGCGGTTACAACGTCGTGATCGACATGGGGTATAAGCTCACGAGCCGGGAATTCCCCAATCAGCTCGATCTCCGCTACCGCGAACGGAAAGAGTCATTGATCTATCTTTCGATCTACGCCGGGTTCTAGGAAAAACAAAAGATTCACCACAAAGGCACGAAGTCACAGAGTCCTTGCTTGGAGCCATCTCAAAAACTGCCGACCTGTCATTGCGAGGCGTTCTTTGCCGAAGTTCCGCCCTTTGAATCCCGCTCGTAGGCGGAATCCGAGAGCGGGACAATCTATCACATGCCACGCTGTTCGTGTTAGATTGCTTCGCTTCGTCCCTTCCGCCTACACTTCGTTTCGGCGGACGGGTCGGGACTTCGCTCGCAATGACACAATAGGGTTTTTGAGATGGGTTCTATTGACATGTGAAATGCCACGACTCTTTCGAATTTGTGATTTGAAATTCATTTCCTTCGTGTCTTAGTGGCTTCGTGGCAAAATGAAGAGCAATTCTGCACCCTTTTAATTCAGCATGGACGCAAAAACTATCATTTTCATAGTCCTTGCCGCCTCCGTCGCGGCGTTCTTTATTCCAACGCCGCAGGAGATGCAATCGCATTTCAAGAGCGGACAGGACTACTATGCCTCAAGGGATTACCGGCGCGCGATCGAACAGTACGACTGGATCATCAACGCGAAGAGCAAGCTCCTCGAAGCGGACAGCATCCGCGTCGCCCTCCTCGGCAACGAACTCATCGTCGGAGTGCGCACGGCAGCATACTACCAGAAAGGGAACGCACTTCGAAACCTCGGCAAGAAACCGGAAAGCGTTGAGAATTACAGAATCGTCGAAAGCCGGACGGACTCCCCGAGACTCTCTGCGCTTGCGCAACTGCAGATCTACGAAATGTTTTACGCCGACAAGGACTACCACCGTGCCATTGAGGAGGCAAACCTCCTCATCCAGAAGCATCCGTTCGACGACCGTGTGCCCCGCGCCTGGTATGATATCGGGTGGGCTTATCGCGAGCTCGGGATGATGGACAGCTCCAACTATGCATTCCAGGTTTTGGCGACGACATTTCCCAAGCACGACCTCGACGCCCGTGCACGCTACCAGCTCGCCCAGAACTACTTCGATGAAAAGGAGTGGGCCAGGTCGCTGGCGGGATTCGAGGATGTGATCGCTCGCTACCGGCCGGAATCCTTCGGGGCCACAGAATGGCAGAATATCGAGCTGAAAGCCGTCAAGGACCAGCGCCTGTTCGAGGCCCAGGCGGGCCGGGATACCGATGCCAATACGCTTGAGCTCGTGGCGAAATCACAGGTGAGGGTGGCCGACGTGTACCGGCAACAGGATCGGTTCGACGAAGCGATGGAGGCATATCGAAAGGTCATTGCCGCGTTCGCATTGATGCCGACGCTTGTGGAAGCCACCTACATCAAGATGGCCGAATATACGACCCGGATCAAGGGATTCGACGAGGGCATCCTGGTTTACCGCAAGGCGATCGACGAGAACTTTAACAACAAGCCGCTTCAGGCAAAGCTCCAGTACAAGATTGCGAAGACGTACCAGGAGGAAAAATCGTATCTCAAGGCGGCGCAGGAGTATCTCTTCTACGCCAAAGCGTTCGGCCCGCAGGCGGAGGAGATCAAATTCCCGCTCATCCAGGCTTACTTTCTCGCGATCAGCAACTACTACAGCTCGCGCGACTACAAGAACACCCTCCTGATTGCCGATTCGACGCTCTTTCTCTTCCCGGAGACCGAATACGCAACAAAGATCAGAATGTACAAGGCGCTTGCCAGCATTGGACTCGGACGATACGCTCAGGCACGTGAACTCTTCACTCAAGTCGTCGCCGATGCTCCCGGCTCCAATGAGGCGCTTCTTGCGCGCACCCAGATTGGCAAGAGCTACTTCGACGAGAAGAACTATGAGAAAGCGGTGGAGGCGCTGGAAGCGATCGTGAGCGACACGCAGGTGAAGTCGGAACAGAGCGAAGTTCATTACCTCCTCGGCCTCAGCCACTACGGTCTCGGGCACCATGAAAAATCAATCGAGCATCTGGCCCTCGTCGATTCGACCTCGCCCTATTACCCGTTTACCTTCGCACGGGTGACGCGCGCAATGGCCGCCCAGCAGAAGTACGATGATGCGGCGAAGTTCCTGGACCGCGCGTTTCGTGCAGCGAAGCGCGATTCGGTCGATTACTCACCCTTCGTCCGGCTTGCACGGTCGGAGCTGTTTACCGCCCAGCAGAAGTATGATCTTGCAGTCGTCGAATTCGATTCCGTCATTCAGGACAAGAGACAGACCGAAAACACACGCGTGCAGGCGCTCTATGGACGCGGTCTCCTTTTGTTCGAAACGACGAAGTACAAGGAGGCAGCTGCCGATCTCCAGGCTTGTATCTCATCGGGAGTGTTTCAGCACGTCTTCCCTGCTCTCATTCCGCAGGCAAAGGAAAAGCTCGCATTCAGTTACCTGAACCTTGGCAAGAAAAAAGAAGGGGCACAGCTTCTTTCTGAGCTCGTCGCAGGTGCCGCAACTGATTTTGAAAAGAGCAAGTACCTCGGCATGCTCAGTGAATTCCAATACCGGGCAACCGACTATCCCAAGTCGATCGAGACCGCGAACCAGGTATTTGCTTTGCCGGACAAAGATGAGTTTTCCGTCGTCCGCTCATACGTTGCCATGAGCAACAGCTACGGCAATCTCCAGCAACACGACAAGGCCATCGCTACGCTGAAGGAGGCGGGAGAAAAGTATCCGGGGAATGCCTATCTGGAAGAGGTCTTCTATCAATTGGCTTTGATCTACTACAACAACAGTGATTTCAAGAGCAGCACCGATGCGTTTGAAAGCCACATGCTTCGGTTTCCGAAGAGCAAGTTCAAAGAGAACGCGCAGTACTTTTATGCGTTTTCGCTCTATCACACCGGCAAGGCGGATTCATCCATCCAGCTGCTTCGCGAATTTCTGACGACGTATCCGGCCTCAAAGCGCGCAGCCGACGCTCAGCTGCAGATTGGCGAAGCCTATTTCAACACCACACGGTTTGAGGAGGCTGCAAAAGAATACCAGATTCTGTACAAGAAGTTTCCGCAAAATGAAAACGCGGCGCTCGCCATGTACAACGAGGGCTGGTGCTACTATCAGCTTCAGCAGAACAAACATATGCTGGAGACATTCGGGGAACTGGTGAAGAAGCATCCTGCAACGAGGGTGGCCGCCGATGCCCAGTTCACGATGGGTGACTACTACTACAATCAGAAATCGTATGATTCCGCCCTTGTGGCGTATCAGGATTTCGTGGAAATCTTCCCAACCGACTCCCGGCTTGAGGAAGCAAAGCTCCTGATCAAAGATTTGAGCCAGGTGGAAGCGTACAGGGCGTACGAAGCCGCCATGGCATTCTTCGATGCGAAGAACTGGAAAATCGCGGTCGAGGAGCTGACGAAGGTCATGGAGAAGTATCCGAACACGGAAATCGTGTACGGCTGCAAATCGAATATCGCCTCGTCGTATGAACAGCTGGGTGAACGGAAAAAGGCTCTGGCGGTATTCGACGAGATCATTGCCGAATGGAAAGACGTTGAGGCGGCAAGAACCGCAGTGTTCTTCGCCGAGATGCATAAGCGCTGGATAGAAGCCGGTAAGTAGATACCACGTGAGATTGTCGAGAAAGTCATTTTCGAAATCTTGACGAAGCCGGTGTTTTTGCCACAAAGACACGAAGTCACGAAGAAGATGAAGAGAGAAGAGAGCCTTTAGAACACCTTCGTGTCTTAGTGCCTTCGTGGCGAATCTTTCGACAGAATCTGCACGCGGTCTCCGAAATAACATTATGAAATCCTCTCAAGACATAGTCGGCGTCCGGAAGCTCGGTCAGTGGAAACGTGCATACCAGAAGTATTTCGGGATCGCGTTTTTGCTGGCGGCGTTGTTCCACTTGCTCGTGACGTCGACCTACTATGTTGCGACCGAACGGGAGCCGACCGAAGTTTCTGTGAGCGTCGAGAAACGCGAGTACGACCTTGTGCAGCCTCCGGTGAAATTCGAATTGCGGGCTCCGAAGCTGGCGAAGGCATTTTCGGTTTCCAAGGTTCCGTCGTATGCACAGTCGTTCACACCGAGAGAAATCAAGTTCGAGACGACCCCGGTGACGAAAACCGAGACGACACCGACCACGAGAACAACGAGTGACCGGGCCAACCGCGTGGAGGGAAGCATTTTTTACGGCGCGATGACGGGCGCCGGCGCAGGCGAGACAAGCTGGGGAATACCGGGCGGAGCGGTTGCCTTCGGTCGCAGCCTCGGCATCGGCGGCAGACTTGGCTGGGGCGAGGGACAAACAGCCGGCGTCGATTTCTCTCCGGAACTGAATGATGAGATTGCAAATGTCAGGACAGGCGGCACGGGCCTGCAATCGATGCGGAACGAGCTTGTCGGGGCGGAAAACCTCTTCGACCGGTTTGAGGGATTTGTCGAGACAAACCCGACGAACAAGAAGAAAATCAAGGGATTTGTCAATTTCTACCAGTTGCGATGGCGCGCCACGCGATCAGAACCCAACGGCGAAGAAGGATGGAATGTTTTCCCCCGGGCCATGGGAGCTTTACAGCAATACGCCATGGACAGCACAGACGTGAAGGTGACGCTGGCGGGAAATGTGCGGCTAGATGACAAACAGCTTATGAGCATTCCGATTGTCTTCATGATGGGGTTCTTGTATCCGATCCAGTACACCGAAAAGGAATCAAAGAATCTGGGAATCTGGCTCCGCCAGGGCGGCTTCCTCTTCATAGATGACGGATATGCGGCGCAGTACGGCGCATTCAATAAACAGGCTCGTGCGCTCCTCGAAGCAGCGCTCGGGTACGACGCCGAATTCCAGCGTATCCCTCTCAATCACTGGCTGTACCATTGCTGGGACGATTTTGGAGGGCCGCCGGCCGGACTGGACGATGCGAATCTTCCGCTCGAACTGAATGCCGGGACTCCAAAGCGCATCCCAGAACGCTATCCGTATCTCGAAGGAATTTTTCTCAACGGCAGGCTGGCGGTGTTGATTTCGAACAAAGGGTATACCCACGCATGGGGCATGTGGCCGTACGTTTCCTCACAACAGGGCGGTCCCCTGGATAACGCCCGACAGTTGCATTTTGGCATCAACATCGTTGTCTATGCAAGCACCGCTAAAGGAAGTATCATTGACCAAAACAAAGCGCGAGTTGCCAGTGAGTTTCAGAAGAAATAACGTGCATTCATCCCAGCGAAACTTCGGTCCTTCAAACCGCAGGACAGGATCCAGCGCGTACACCACCGTCTGCGTCACGGGGGCACTCATCGCACTCTTCGTGCTCTCGGCGATGCTGACCGGCTGCGATCGGGCGTATCGCTACATGTTTTTCCCGCCTGAACGGGAGGAGTACACCATGGCGCCCGACGGAAGCCTCCTCTATCTCGCCAATGATACGAGTTATTACATCGGGCGCGACAGTGCGTCGATTGTCTATGACCGGAAGTCGTTCAAGATCGAAGTGAAATACCTCTCCGACTACCAGCTCAACATGTTCGAATTCCCCGACGATTCGAAAGACGGAGAGATGTCGGCCAATCCTTTCACGTTTTCGAACTGGGTCGATCCGCAGCTCGGCTTCACACCAAGCCGGTTCTCGGTGTTCAAGGTCAGCATTTTCAACTACGCCTCGTCCAAGTTGAACTTTGATCCCGAAGCTTCCTTTGTCGTCACGGACCGGGGTGATCTGTTCTCCGGCTACGGCCGCGAAGAAAAATCGAGCCGCAACCAGAGCCTTGAAGGATACTACCGCAAGCGGAAAGGGAGCAGCGGTGTGGAAGACGAGGTGTTCGAACGCCGGATGGGCATTGTGCGGCAGACGGTGCTCTACCTCGGCAGGCCGATTTTCCAGGGTGACAGCCGCGAAGGCCTGGTTATCTACGATGCCATGGATGAATCGGTCGAAAAGGTGAAGCTTGTGATCAAGAACTTCATCACGGCTTACGACGAGAACAATGAACCAAGCGGATACACAGATCTTCAGTTCTTCTTCAAGCGTGTCCCGCTGCAGAAAGAACGGTTACGCCCCGCCGCCACGGCGCAGGCGGATACAAGCACGAAGGCGGGAACCCCAGGCGGAGGAACCGTCGCCGGAACGCTTCGAAATACCATGATTGAGCTTCACCAGATACGGTTTCGAATCGAAGAGGAAGAAGGCGCCAACACAGCACAGGATTGGAACGTCAAACCAAACGCTCTGCCTTCCCTGGCAGGATTTCTGCGGGACAGCCTGAAGGTCCGGACCTCAATCAAGATCTCCCCTGCCGATTCGCCGGATCTGCTCAACGCCAGGGTCGCTTTTCTGTTCGCCGGACCGTCCAAGCCGAATTTTGTGGACGTCGAGGTTGCCGCCATGGCAAACATCATCAAGCGCGGAGGCTTCCTCTTTATCGACAATTCCGCCTTCACCTCGAATTACCAGTACTTTGACTACATGGTCGCGCTGCTTCAAAACATCGGATCGAAGCTCGACCGACAGGTGCGTGTCATTCCCGTTCCGAACGACAACCAGATCTATTCGATCTGGAAACGACTCTCCGGACCGCCTACGGGAAGAGACGACATTGAGAACATGCCCGATAAGAAGAATTTCATTCAGGGGCTTTTCTGGCGCGACAAACTCGTGGCAGTGGTTTCCTCGAAAGGATACTCCATGATATGGGATCAGTCCGATCCCTCAAACATCCAGTCGTTCTTCCTTGGCGCGAACGTCGTTATTTATGCCGTGACATCGTTGATTCCACAACAATAAGGTATCGTGAGCATATTATGCATCTAAGACTTGGTTCGTTAATTTTTCTGTTGTTAGCCCTGGTCTTTGTGATCGCCGGAACAGCGATGGCGCAAACCCAGACCGCGGCTCCGAGAGATACTGTCGTCAAACAAACGGCCGATTCAACTATTCAGGGCGGCTTTCTCGGCACGCCCTGGCCGGAGAGAAGGGTCGTGAGCACCGTGCTCTCCGCGCTCATTCCGGGAAGCGGGCAAACGTATCTTGGGCATACAGAAAAGGGTGCAGCCTTCACGCTGGGGACGATCGCCTGTGCGCTTGTGACGGGTCTTACAGAGAATAATATTGTGGGCCGTAACGAAAGGATTGGCGAACTTCGGGCACAGTACCAAATCGCAACTAATTACGTCGGTGCCGACACGATCTGGACAAAAATGGTGAGCACGAAGGAACTGTTGGATAACAACGTGAAACGGCGTGACATCTTCCTGAAACTCACTGTTGCGCTATGGGTCGCCAATATGGTTGATGTCATCTTTTTTAGCGGCGACAAAGGCGAAAAACCGTTCGGATTGCGGGAAACTGAACGCGGAACGTCGCTCGCAATAGTCCCCGATTCCAGGAACGGCTTCAATGCTGTCCTCACAGTACGATTTTGATGTTCTTTATTATGCACACTATAAGCTGAAAACCTCCATGAAGAAACAAAGTGTATTTTCTGTTTGCCTTCTGGGCATTTTCTTGTACCTTTTTGTCGAGGGCTGTTCAAAGCCGGAAGATCTCGTCGCCCCGACGCACTTCACCCGAGTCCCAAAAGTCACAAATCTGCAAGGCGCAATCGGTGTCACCCCTACCGGAAAGCGGCAACTTCTCGTAACCTGGGAATACGACACGCTCACCAGTAACCTGCGGTCGTGGGATATCACGCGTAACATCAACGACACCAGCCTCGCCAATTTCGTGCCCCTGGAGATCATCCGGAAGCCCTCCCTTGGGTATCCGTTCTATTCTGATACCAGCGCGACATTCCAAAGCTCGTTCATGACGACGGACAGCCTCGATGTCTACTACAGAGTCATCCCAAATGGTATCGTCAACAATTTTGTCGGTCAGCCATCCGACGTGCTTCATATGATCGTACGTCGCAATTAGGTCCTACCTGTCTGCCCTAATCCACACCACCTACATCAACGGAGGCAAGTGATGAAACTACTGACACGAACTGGCACCCTCCTCGTGATCGTGGCACTTCTTTTCTTGGCGTCGATGCCGGCCTTTGCACAGGTCTCGACATCGAAAACGAGTATTTCGTATGGAAGCGTTGTCGCGACCACCACGAAAACCGACAGCTTCTACGTCAAGAGCACGGTGCCCCTTCAGCTCAACTCGGTGACAACGTCGACCTCACATTTTGTGGTACTCGACAACCCGGGGGGAATTATTTTTGACAGCGTGAAGGTACGCATATCGTTTGCACCAACCGCTGTCGGTACATTAGTCGATACCGTGGTTCTGAGTCACTCGGGATCGACTGTGCCCGTGAAGGTTGCCCTTAGCGGCACTGGCCTTTCGCCGATTGTACTTGGTTCACCTCGTACCGGTGCGACGCTGACGACATTGGCAATGGTCGATACGTTCGCTACACATCCCCGTCTGGACAGCCTGACAATTCGAAATACGTCAAAATCTTCAATGACTGTAACGGGATTGAGCTTCACTAGCGCGAAATTCACTGTACTGACCGCCACGCCATTTACCGTAGGCGCGGCTGACAGTCAGCGAGTGCGCATTCAGTACATGGGTACAGGAGTCATGAGAGATCTGGATACACTCGCGGTCACTCACAATCTTCCGATTACCAATAGCTCACCTATCAAACTTGGCGTACGCGCTCGGTCGGTTTCACGGCTCCAGTTTGCACTGGGAACCGACGCCGGTGTACCTGTGGTACGCAATCGGGTTTATGACAACTTCGATACCTTGCGGGTCACTGCCACCTCTACAGGCACAGCAAATCTGAGCACGCTCGATCCGAAAGTTCCGGTTGACAGCGCCCGCGCAGGACTTGTTTCTCTTTGGAATACCGGAGACTCCGTCTGGGTGCGCGTCGATAGCATGCGTTTCGCGGGGCCCAATTTCACCAGTACGACACCTACTCCGTTCGTGCACAGGCCCGGCGGCGCCTACGATAGAAACCTCACCTTTATATTCAAGCCGAAAAGCCTGAGCGACCGGATCCGTGACACGCTCATCCTCTATACGGATGACAATATCCCGGGAGGGAATCGGTTGACCCTGCTCGTGGAAGGTGGAAGCCGGAGAGCAGCGTACGTGCGCAATACGCTCAAAGGAGTATCCCTGACGTTTGGTACCGTCGGATTAGGAGCTTCCCTGGACAGTACAATACGGATTTACAATTACCAGGACATTCAATTGAGAATCGACAGCATTCGCTTCGCTTTGAAGAATCCAAAGTATAGCATTGGATCACAAACAGACGGTTTCGTTATCAATCGGGGTGACTCAGCAGCGGCCAATATCCGTTTCACGGCGAGTGATACAGTGTCTACAAACTCGAGCGGAAACCACCTTGACACGGTCCTGGTGTATTCCGATTTCTCCGCAACACCGTTGCGACTCCCCCTCACCGCCAAGGTCACGTCGACAATCGTGTACTTGCCTTCGGCAACAACGGTCGGCTTTGGCACACTGACAGTCGGTCTGTTCAAGGATTCCACGATCAAAGTCTACAATCGGACGACTACGAACTACAGATTTGACTCACTGTCGCTCTACTCAGGGAAAGATTACTATCTCCTTTCCAACTCGCTAGTAACTCAGTTGAAAGCGGGCGACAGCACGTTGATACAGATCCGCTATAAGCCACTCACGGCAGGCTTTTCACGAGATACACTGTATATCTGGCATAATTTTGCGCCTTTGATCACAAATCCGCGCAAAGTCGTCCTGACAGGAACCGGCAGCACAAATGCTCTGATCAGTCCCAGCAACTATGTGACTGTGGATAATGTGAACGGGCCGGAGGGATACGCGATTTCGGCTCCTGATTCCAGCTATGTCGAGACGACGATCAACGGGTTCTACAACAACCTCGGCACCACGAGCTGGGGGGGAGGCACCAGGCGATCTCCAAACTTGTCCGGATCTCCTAGTGGATCAACTGCACGGTGGACGATCAAGATTGATTCGACCGCTCCGTATCTGATCTATCACTACGTGTTTGGCAGTGGTAACAACGGGAGTGGATATTACGTCCATCTGCGCAAATTCGGTGTCGGTGGCATTGTCGATAGCATGCGCTATGATGAGAGGCTGAACTGGACAACCTATCCACCTGAAGCTGTCAACGGTTCCTGGTTACCTCTCATGATGCATCGCATCGATGGCGTCGGGCCAAACGCAGCTTCGATTACAATCGGTGCTGATAACCAATCGAGTACCTTCATGCGCACTGACGCGATCCGTTTCCTGCGATCCTCGCAAAAAGCCGATCTGGAATTCGGCAGACGATCGTTGAATTTCAATCCGATAAGAATCCCTGAGGAATACGGTCAGGTCACGATTGGTACCGAATACCTCCGGCAGTATCGTCTCTACAACCTGGGGCGGGACACGCTGACCATCAGCAACATGAAGGTTTATCCGACGCTGACGCCGGTTCCATGGTTCTACGTCAAGGACTATACGGGAGCACCCATCAAGGTTCCACCGATGACAGCAGGAAATGACGGAAAAGAAACTGGCGGATACTATGATCTTCCACTTGCACTTAGCCCCTACCAGGAAGGTTCGGCCCGGGATTCATTGGTGATAACGAGCAATGACGAAAACGAACCCAACGCGTACATCATCCTTTATGGCGAAGGTCTGGGTGTAAACTTCATCATGAACGCCAGCTCCGGCAATACGGAGCCGCATTACAATGCCCCGGGTCCACCAGATGTTCCAGTCCGGTCAATTTACAGAGAAAGCCCGGGGTGGTTGAACTCCGCTGCCTCTACTTTCCCCGTGCCGATTTCCGGAACAAATTCATCCAGCCGTGTCAACGTTGGCGGTCCCACGACCTTGCCTCATCAGGCATGGTACGAATTCCAGCTGCCTGAGATTTTCCAAGGCAGGCCCACTGACGGCAGATACATTCTGGAGTACATGGGAGCTAACTTCTCCTCGAATGCATACTCGAACACGCTGGTAAAAGTAACGCACACATTTGGGGTTCCCCCAGACAGCGTCAATTTCGATTCGAGGACCGCCAATTTGCCGGCCCCCGCTATCATCCAAATCGGTGGAACGGCCAAAACCTGGTTCCTCGCACCCGGTGGGCAGATTACTGTTGAGTTCAGACGCGATGCCCAAACGGAAGCAGCCGGCGGGATTGGGTTCTTGAGGACGGATCTCCTCAGGATTCGAAAAGTTCCATCAGGGGCACTCCTCGGTGTCAACATCGCGCAGGGCGCAAGCATCAGCTTCGGCGATGTGAGCTTCCGCCAACCGGCAGGAATAGACGGCAAAGCAAACAAGAAGGAAATCACGCTGGGGAGCCGGGGTGAATCGCAGATCGTGGTGCGGAGCATCCAGTTCCGTGATGGCAGGTACTTCAAGCTTGCGGGCGCACCGCCGCTCCCATTGTATCTGCGTGCATTGATAGGCGACCAGAAACTCACTCTCACCTTCACACCCGACAGAATCAGCCCGAGTTTCATTGATACACTCGAGGTTTTGTCGAATTCCGTGAACAGGGATTCTGTGCTTCTCATCCCGGTGGTTGGCAACGGCATCGGCGGCATTTTCTACGTCGATGATGACGGATCGACACAAGAGGTCTCATCCACTCCAGCGTTCGGAGGGTTGTTCCTCAACGGATGGGACAAGACAAAGATGAACAACTGGCAGGTAGAAACATCCAACACTCCTGACAGTATCGGACGCGGCAAGACACGCCGTGTGCTTCCTATCTACTTCAACGGTCGCGCGCAGTTCGAGTGGTATCCGGCCATTGCCCAAACTCCGGGAGAACCTGATTCTATTCTCGTGAACGTTGCCGTGACCATCCCACGCGGCTTTGGTAAAGTTGCACCTCGTGCGCGCTACAAGGTGTTTAGCACAGGCGGCAACATAACCAAGGATACGCTCATTAATCAGAATTCTGGCGTAACCACCGGTGCCTCCAACCTCGTGGAGCTCAACCTCGGTAATCACTGGTTCCTCCGTGGTGGACGGGATATTGCAGGCGGACAGGCATTCTTCGGCCACGTCAGGCTGGAAAACGATACCGCGGCTGTCAGTGCTTTCTACGGCACAACAACCAACTTTGCCCGCCGTGACACATTTGCGCTGGTTGCTGATGCTCTCGTTCTCCGCGAACTCGATCGGCTCCAACCCACTGTCACTGGAGTGAAGGACGAGATCCCGCTGCAGTTTGCATTGAGCCAGAACTATCCGAATCCGTTCAACCCAACAACGACCATTGAGTTCTCGCTGGCACGAAGCGTGCCCGTGGAACTCAAGGTCTACGACCTGCTTGGACGTGAAGTAGCGGTGCTGATCAACGGCGACGCCATGAATCCGGGCCGGTATATGATGCGGTGGGACGGCAGGAACCGATACGGACAATCCGTTGCAACGGGCGTCTATTTCTATCGCCTCGTGGCAGGTGACTTTGTACAGTCCAAGAAGATGGTCCTGGTCAAGTAAATTCGCCGATTTTCTCATGTCCGATTTTTTCCATCGGCCATGAGAAGTATGTTGCAACTCAAGGGCATCCGATGTATCTTTTGGATGCCCTTTCTTTTTGATGGCATGCGCCCGAAAAAGCAGCCGCAGCCACCGTCCATTCTTCAGATAATCACACACTGATCCGAGAAAACAACTCGCTGCATTGTCGATCCTACCATTTCTACTCTAATTTCAGGGAGGCATGAAATGAAACTACTGATACGAACAGGCACCCTCCTCGTGATCGTGGCACTTCTTTTCTTGGCGGCGATGCCGGCCTATGCACAGGTCTCGACATCGAAAACGAGTATTTC
>DOWV01000195.1:1491-5998 GCA_003519375.1 Bacteroidota bacterium | reverse complement strand
GTACTCGACAACCCGGGGGGAATAATATTCGACAGCGTGAAAGTACGGATTTCATTTGCACCAACCGTTCTCGGCTCGATCGTCGATACCGCGGTCATAAGTCACTCGGGATCGACCGTGCCCGTAAAGGTCGCCCTCAGCGGCACCGGTCTCTCAGGCCTCGTCTTGACATCGCCGCGCACGGGCGCGACGCTGACGACGCTGACCGCCGTGGACACGTTTGCTGCCCGTATTCGCTATGACAGCTTGACGATCCTCAACACGACCAAAACTCCGTTTACCGTATCAGCGATAACGGTACAGAATCCCGAGTTCACGGTTCTGACCGCACTTCCGTTTACTGTCGCAGCTTCCGACAGCCAGCGCGTTCGGATCAGTTATCAGGGGACATCTGTCGGTCGGGACATCGACACCCTGTATATCGTGCACAACCATCCGACAACAGGAAGCTCTCCTCTCAAGCTTACGTTGAGCGCCAGGGCAACGGCGAGACTCCGTTTTGCACTCGGAACGGACGCCGGAGTACCTGTAGCGCGCTCGCGAGCTTATGACAGCCGCGACACATTGCGCGTCACGGCGAGGAGCCTGGGTACAGCGAACCTCGCAACGTTCGATCCAAAAGTCCCGGTTGATAGTGCCAAGGCCGGATTGTCTTCTCTCTGGAATAGCAGCGGAGACACTGTTTGGGTGACTGTTGACAGCATTAGATTCACGGGGCCTCATTTCTACAATATTACTCCAACCCCGTTTACGGTCAGGGTCGGAGGCGCTTACGATCGAAACATCAACTTCATCTATCAGCCAAAAGTTTTCAGCCCGCTCCTTCGCGATACTCTTGTCCTGTATACCGACGATGACATACCGGGCGGCAATCGGCTGACGCTGCTTGTCGAAGGTGCCAGCAGGCAAGCAATCTATCTTCGCTCAAAGGGCGCTCGTGTCAACCTACCATTCGGAAACGTCGGCCTTGGCGCTACGGTCGACAGCGTGATGCGCATCCACAACTTCCAGGACATTCCACTCAAGGTGGACAGCATACGGTTTGCACAAAAGAATCCCAAATATAGCGTCCTGTCTACAACGGGATTCACCGTCGACAAAGGCGATACGGCACTCGTGACTGTTCGGTACGCACCGACAGACACTTTGCCCAACCTGGCTGCGACAATTGCCGATACCATCCTCGTATACTCAGATCACTCGGTGACGCCGGAGAGGCTCCCCCTCTCGGCAAAGACGGTCTCGACCATTGTCTACTTCCCCGCCATCACCACGGTTCCTTTCGGACAATTGACTGTCGGTCTGACAAAGGATTCAACGCTCAAGGTTTACAACCGGACGAGCACGGCCTACAGGATCGACTCGGTCTCGTTGTATTCGGGCAAGGACTACTATCTCCTCTCGAATGTCCTGACCTCGCAGCTCCCCGGTGGTGACAGCACAGCGATTCAGATCCGATTCCAACCGCTGGGCGCAGGATTCACGAGAGATACCTTGTACATCTGGCACAACTGGACTGAACTGGGGCCCGCAAGACCTACCAAGATCATTCTCACCGGCACAGGCACTACACAGGCCCTGATTGATCCCATTAACTATGTCACGGTTGACAACGTGCGCGGGATTGATGGCTATGCGATATCAGCCCCGGACTCAAGCTACGTTGAGACGACAGTCAACGGATTTTACACCAATGCCTCGACTGTCGACTACGGCGGGACCGCGACGGGTCACAGGCGTTCACCGAACCTCTCCGGGACCGTGAACGGCTCATCTGCACGATGGACAGCCAAAATCGATTCAACAGGTCCATATCTTATTTACCACTATCTCCAATCGAGCGCGAACGCGGGCTCGAATCTCTTCGTCCACTTCCGCAAGTTTGGCGTCGGTGGTATCGTCGACAGCATCCGGTTCGACGAGCGGGGAAGAACATTCACCAATTACTCTCCTGAGGGTGGCGGCTCCTGGGTACCCCTCATGATGCACATCATCGAGGGAGTGGGACCGGGTGCAGCGTCCATCACGATGGGTGGTGATGCTGGTTCTGCCATCTTCCTGCGAGTTGATGCCGTTCGCTTCCTGCGATCGCAGCAAAAGGCCGACCTGGAATTCAGCCGGCGGTCTCTGAATTTCCTCCCTGTGCGTGTCCCAGAAGAGTACGGCCAGATCACCATCGGCGATGAGCTCTCGAAAGCGGTTCGTCTCCATAACCTTGGCCGCGACACGCTCGTCATCAGCGACATCAGTTTCTACCCAACACAAAACCTGACGCCGATTCCGTGGTTCACTACATCTAACTACACCAAAGGAACGACTCTCAGGATACCGCCAATGACCGTCGGACAAGACGGGAAGGAAACGGGCGGATGGTTTGACCTTGACGTGGTGTTTGGTCCGTACCAGGAGGGGTCGTCCAGAGACTCGATGGTCATTACCAGCAACGACGCGGGCGAGCCGAAGGCATATAACATCCTCTATGGCGAAGGACTCAATTATAACTTCATCATGAACGCCAGCGCCGGCAACGAAGAGCCTCATTACGATGCCCCCGCTCCGCCGGAAGTGCCGACGATCCCGACGTACCGCGAGAATGCGAATGGAAGTTGGGCACGCTCGTCACCTGCGGCAGCAAAAGTCCCGATCTTGAACACCAACCTCGGCAGCCGGGTGAATGTCGGTGGAGCTACCACCGTGCCACACGTTGCCTGGTACGAGTTCCAACTGCCTGAGATCTATAAAGGCAGGATCCCGCTGGACGGACGCTACTTATTGGAGTGCGGCCTGCCCGCAGGATCGTCGAACGCCTATTCAAACACGTTGGTGAAGGTCACTCACACATTTGGCGTGCCGCCGGACAGCGTTTACTTTGATTCTCGCACGGTAGGACTTGCTTCTCCGTTCTGGGTCCAGATCGGTGGAACTGCCAAGACCTGGTTCCTTGCCCCGGGCGGAACAATCACCGCTGAGTGGTCTCGCACGTCACAGACCAATGCGGCGGGCGGTATTGGCTACCTCCGGACCGACCTCATGCGAGTGCGCAAGGTCCCAACGGGGGCACTCATCGGCGTCAACATTCCGCAGGGTGCCACGATCGGCTTCGGAGATGTGAGCTTCCGCACTCCGGCCGGCGTGGACGGCAAAGCGAACAGGAAGGAAATCACAATCGCCAGCCGTGGTGAATCACAAGTCGTTGTTCGCAGCGTGAGATTCCGCGACGGACGATATTTCAAAGTCCTCGGAACACCCGTCACGGAGGGGTCACCGGTGTACCTCCGTGCCCTCGTCGGCGAACAGAACTTTACGATGACCTTCACACCTGACCGAATCGCTCCGTCATTCCTCGATACACTCGAGGTGCTGTCGAATTCCGTACGCGACTCCGTGCTGCGTGTTCCTGTCTCGGGGAACGGCATCGGCGGCATCTACTATATCGACGATGACGGATCCACGCAGGAAGTATCTTCCACCCCTGCGTTCGGTGGATTATTCCTGAACGGTTGGGACAAGACTAGGATGAACAACTGGCAGGTCGAGACAACAAACATCCCTGACAGTATCGGACGTGGAAAGACCCGTCGTCTGATTCCGATCTATTTTAACGGCCGTGCGCAGTTCGAATGGTATCCGGCTATCCCGCAATCGCCGGGTGATCCTGATTCCGTTCTGATGAACGTTGCAGTGACCGTGCCGCGCGGATACGCAAAAGCAGCACCTCGCGCTCGTTACAAGGTGTATAGCACGGGCGGGAATATCACAAAAGACACGCTCATCAACCAGAACTCCGGCGTCACGACCGGTGCATCCGATCTCGTAGAACTGAACCTCGGTAATCACTGGTTCCTGCGCGGCGGACGTGACATTGCCGGCGGTCAGGCGTTCTTCGGCCACGTCAGGCTGGAAAATGATACAGCGGCAGTCAGCGCATTCTACGGCACGACGACCAACTTCGCACGCCGTGACACGTTTGGCCTCCTTGCCGATGCGGTCGTTCTCCGTGAGCTTGATATGCTGCAACCGTCAGTCACAAGCGTGAAGGATGAGATTCCGCTGCAGTTTGCGTTGAGCCAGAACTATCCGAATCCGTTCAACCCAACAACGACCATCGAGTTCTCGCTGGCACGTGCTGTGCCCGTGGAACTGAAGGTCTATGACCTGCTTGGACGTGAAGTGGCGGTGCTGATCAACGGCAACGCCATGAATCCGGGCCGGTATATGATGCGGTGGGACGGCAGGAACCGATACGGACAATCCGTTGCAACGGGCGTCTATTTCTATCGCCTGGTGGCGGGTGACTTCGTACAGTCCAAGAAGATGGTGCTGGTCAAGTGACGTCTTACGTCATTCTGAGTCCCACCATCCTGAGCGAGTCCTGCGATTTCCAGCAGGACGAGTCGAAGGATCAAGTGGGACGAAGAATCTGATTCATCAGTGTCAGGTTGCAACTCAAGGGCATCCAATGTATCTTTGGATGCCCTTTTTTTTATGGAGGTATCATGAAAACGAA
>DOWV01000195.1:0-1349 GCA_003519375.1 Bacteroidota bacterium | reverse complement strand
TGAAAACGAAGTCAAAGAAGACAATTCCGCCACAAAGTCACGAAGACACGAAGAAGGATTTTGGGCTTTCTTCCTCATTCAAATCTCTTTGTGACTTAGTGCCTTGGTGTCATTATTTCCCGACGGCTCTTCTGTTACTGGCTCTTCCGGCGGTATCGGGATGCACTCCCGATAAATCCGAGACGACAACCCGCGGCCGTCTGGAGGTCCTGATTGCCGAGTCGATCGCACCTCCCATGGTCGAACAGGTCGAGCAGTTCGTCAACATCTACTCGAAAAACGGCGCTCAGCTCTCCTACTCGCTGATGTCCTCGGATGATGCCATCAAACATCTCATCAGCGACACCGCCCGCTTTATTGTCACGACACGGCCTTTGACAGCCGCGGAGCGTGAGCGAGTGCCGGTCATACAAGACTATAACCTGAACGGCATCCTCGTCGCCTACGACGGCATCGCTGTCATTGTGCATCACAAGAATCCCATGGAAGAGATTTCCACGAGTGAAATGACGAAAGTGCTCAGCGGGGAGATCACAAGATGGGAACAACTTTCCCGGGCAAAGGGGATGAAGGGGACCATCGACCTGCTGTATCAGGATTCTTCAGACGTCTCCTCGTTTGTCGCCGGGCGATTGCTCCACGGCAAACCGGTTCGGAAGGACGTCCGGCGCACCCGTTCCAGCCTCGAGACGCTTCGCTCCCTTGTCGAACGACCGTTGTCGCTTGGTCTCGTGGGTACATCCTGGATTGATTCTGCACGCGTGCCGGCCAAGTCCCTCAAAGTCGCTGAAACGCGGCAGACAGCCGACACAACGTTCCGGGTCGCACCGGAGGCTTTCGGGAAGTACTATTCGACTCATCCCGCTCATATCTATCGGTCATACTATCCGCTCAAGCGGGCAATCTACATTTACAGCTATGGCCCTGTTGGGAGCATTGCGTCCGGATTCGGGACGTTCGTCGCCAACAAGGACGGCCAGCGCCTGTTCCTGGCGAGGAATGTCGTCCCGGCAACTCAGCCGATCCGCCTGAAAGCTCCCCAGTGAAGTTCCTTGAATAGCACACTGAAGACACTGATGCTACAGATTTCCACTGATCGATTATAATGTTTTATCTGTGACGATCTCGTAACATCTGTGTACTCTGTGTGCTAATCACGGCATAAAACAAAAAAGGTCCGGCACAATGCCGGACCTTTTGCTTTTACAGCGATAATCTTGCGGTCAGAATTCCGGGCCGAGGGAGAAATACCACCTGGGCTCGGAGAACACCGAACCATTGAAATTCCACGCCACATCGATGCGCAGCGGGAAGCCGAAGAAGAAAAACCGCGCCCCAAGTCCGGTACC
>DOWV01000376.1:16196-19145 GCA_003519375.1 Bacteroidota bacterium | reverse complement strand
GTGGTCGGAGGGGTCAATTTCGGAGATCTGGAGGTGCGCATCACCGATCGGTTTGTGGACGGCAGGTTCAGCTCAACGGACAGATACAATGATGTCGAGTTTGCCCGGGCGTGGAACATCGAATCTGAAGATGGCAGTGACGAGTCGCTGCGGGAGGCGATAGTGACCCTTCAGCCTCATCGCCATTTGCGTGTGGGAGCTTCGCTCGGACGATTGGAGCGAACGGGGAGCCTCAGCTCCACCAAGTGGACATTCGATGGCCTCTTTTCGGATTCTTCCCGCACACGTATCAGCCTGGCAAGCGATCTGGTGAGAAGCGAGAACATCTACCAGGCGACCTCGACAAACTGGGTCCGCGAACGCGGCGGTGCTTCGTATCAGCTATGGCATCTCCAACCTTCTATGCGTTTTGAAGCGGAAGACCGCCGACAGCGGTTAACCTCGGGTGACTCACTCTCCCGAGGAAGCTTTCGCTTCCTGGAAGTTGCTCCAGGGCTGACGGTATTGAAAACCGAACCTTTCGCGATAGCTGGAGAGGTTCAGTTTCGCACTGAAGACAGCGCGATGCATGGTACTCTCCGAAGGGCTTTCCGGGCGGTTACCCAGCTTTATGAATTTCGCCTGCAAGATTGGAACTCATTCTCGTCATCGGCAAGCCTCTCCCTGCGGCAGACTGAGTTGTCGCACGACTTTGCACAATCCGGGAATGTTTCCACCAACACCATCCTCGTCCGGTCTCAGAGCCGATATGCGCCTCTTCGGCGGATGATCGACTTCGACGCATTGTATGAGTTTGCGCGAGAACGCTCGGCACCAATGAAGCGAGTATTCGTGCGTGTTCCCAAGGGGACGGGGAACTTCATTTACAGAGGGGATACGAATCAGAATGGCCTCCCTGATGAATCGGAATTCGAACAGACACGATTCGAAGGCGACTATGTGTCGGTGTTTCTCGCCGATGAACAACTCATTCCCGTTTCGGACGTGAAGGTCGGCATCCGTTTTCGAGTCACCCCAAATCGGTGGCTTTCTCAGTCAAGATCTCCTGTGGAAAAAATCCTCGCAGCATTGTCGTCAGAGACCGTCGTTCGGATCGAAGAACGTGGAACAGATCCAGATCCGGAGAACCTCTCCTTGCTTCGATTATCCCGTTTTCTTAATGACAGCACCACGATTTCCGGAACACAGCTGCTTACTCAGGATGTCCACGTCTTTGACTCCGATCCATCCCTTTCGATGCGCTTTCGATTCTCCGAAAAACGCGGTTTCGTAAGATTCGTCGGCAATGCGGAACGCGGGTATGTTCGTGAACGCTCGGTCAGAATACGGGCCCAGCTCCTGCGAGAGATCGGAAACCAGACTGACATTGTCAACAAAGCTGACCGGCTCTTCACCTCGGAAATCTCTCCGCGCCGGCGTGATCTCGAATCGAATGAACTGCGCACAGAATTCTCGTATCGGCCGCTCTCTGAATGGGAGGTCGCATTCGGTACCGCGTTATCTCAGGTGAGTAATCTGAGGAGCGGGATCAAAGCGGAAGCCAATCTCAACGACCAGTTCATTCGATTGACATATTCGCTTCCCGTTGGGGGACAGCTTCGCGGTGAAGTCCTGAGAGAGGAGGCTCAGGTCGCCACAGGATCGGGTACATCTTCGGGAGAATATCCATTTGAGTTTACAAACGGCAGGGTGATTGGCAAGACCTACCAATGGCGGCTTGCATTTGACTACAGGATTAGCCAATATATTCAGTTGAGTGTCGGATACGACGGCAGGTTGGAAGGGGAGAGGCCGGCTGTCCACACAGGCAGAGCAGAGGCAAAGGCTTTTTTCTAGGACCAGGCGAAGTGTGAGTGCGGGTGAATACGCAACGGACTGCGTTCATGACGGTTTACTTCGACACAACGATTGTTGTGAGTGTATCACAACCTCCGCGCGGTAAGCAATACTTCTTCCAGTCGCTGGATGCCAATCAGGATTTGCCGGATTCATCGTTCGTGTACTAGTCAGAACGCGGGGCGGCGAAACGGATTTGTGTGAAGGCCCCGGTAGCTGATGTCGATTGCCTTTCTGTCCTGAATTCGCTATACTCCTTGCGCTTTTTGCAGATCCCGTACATGAGAATTCCGATAGACCAATGTCCTTCCTGAGTGACCTTAACGAAGTGCAACAAGAGGCGGTCAAGTCGCTGAATGGCCCGGTGATGATCATCGCCGGTGCCGGAAGCGGGAAGACCCGCGTACTGACGTACCGTGTTGCCCATCTGATGAGCTGCGGTGTGCCGCCTCATCAAATCCTTGCGCTGACGTTCACGAACAAAGCAGCCAACGAGATGAAGGAGCGCATCATCAAGCTCGTGGGGGAGAAAGCTTCGGATGTGTGGATGGGAACGTTCCACTCGATGTTCGCGAGGATCCTGAGGAAAGAGGCCGAGCATCTCGACTATACGCGCTCTTTTACCATCTACGATTCAGACGATTCGTTGAGCGCCCTGCGACGCTGCATGGAGACCCTGAACATTTCCACTCAGCAGATTCCCGTTCAGGCCGTTCGCGCCCGCATCAGCGGCGCGAAGAATCAACTGGTCGGACCGACGGAGTATGCGAACGGGGCGAAAGACATCCTGGACGAGAAGGTCGGTCAGATTTATGCCGAGTACCTCAAGCTCCTTCACCGGAGCAATGCAATGGATTTCGATGATCTGCTGATCAAGCCGATCGATCTCTTTCGCCGCCGCCCTGAGATCCTGAAGAAATATCACCACCGCTTCAGGTTTCTGCTGGTCGACGAATTCCAGGATACCAACCGCGCTCAGTACGAGGTCATCAAGCTGTTGGCTGAGGGTCATCGGAATATCTGCGTCGTCGGCGATGATGCGCAGAGCATCTATGCATTCCGCGGCGCCGACATCCGGAATATCCTCGATTTTTCACGGGACTATTCCGAGTG
>DOWV01000376.1:11624-15919 GCA_003519375.1 Bacteroidota bacterium | reverse complement strand
ACCGGTGAGAAGCCTCGGCTGATGGAGTGCGTCGACGACCGTGACGAAGGACATCAGATACTGAACGCCCTCCAGTCCGAGATAGCGGCCGATCAGCGCGCGCTGAAGGATTTTGCCATCCTCTACAGAACGAACGCACAATCACGTTCTCTTGAGGATGTGTTCCGGAGAAACGGGATCCCCTACGTCATTGTCGGTGGCATCCGGTTCTACGAACGGAAAGAAATCAAAGACGTACTGGCGTACCTTCGGTTGATCGTGAACCCCAAGGATGACGAAAGCCTGTTGCGAAGCATCAATTATCCCCAGCGTGGAATAGGGGACACGAGCCTCGACCGGCTGCGGGAGTTCGCGGCGGAGAAAGCTCTCAGCCTCTTTGCTGCATGCGACCGGGCAAATGAAATCGGCTCGATACAGGAGCGAATTCGAAAGAGCATCCTTCAGTTTTCTCATCTGATAAAAAAGTACATCGCCCTTCGCACCAAAGTCTCATTCAGCGAACTCAGTCGATCCATGGTCGACGAGCTGGGTATCCTCCATTCGTACAAGGATGAAGGAACGACGGAGTCGATGGGACGCTGGGAGAACGTGCAGGAACTCCTTTCCGCCATCACCGAGTTCAGCGACGAACACCCTGACGGTACGCTCGAAGCGTTTCTAGAGGAAGTCTCGCTCGTGTCTGACATCGACACGTGGGATGATTCACGAAATGCGGTGACTTTGATGACTCTCCACGCGTCGAAAGGACTTGAATTTCCGGTTGTCTTCATCGCCGGCGTTGAAGAAGGCCTCCTGCCATTCTACACCAGCGCGATCGATCGGCCGGCTCTTGAGGAAGAGCGGCGATTGATGTACGTCGGCATCACGAGGGCCCAATCGAAACTATTCCTCTCCGTCACACAAATGCGTTATCGATTCGGTGAATCGGCCTTTGCATCGCCCTCAAGATTCCTGTCAGAAATTGGAGAAGAACATCTCGAAGTGATCCACGGCAGGTCTGTCCGTTCCGCCTCGCCCGACTACAGCGCGAGACCGAGTCATGTGCCTCGTCGAACAACTGTGGAGAGGAAGGTTGAGCGTCATGAGCAGTACTTCAGCGACGAAACACCCGACTACGAAAACGAGAGTCAGGATTCATTTGAAATCAAGCAGGGTGTGTATGTCCGGCACGAGATGTTCGGTAAGGGAAAAGTGGTTCGTGTGTCGGGGAAGGGGGACGCTATGAAGGTGGTGGTGGATTTTGAGGAATTTGGGGTCAAAAACCTCCTCGTCCGATTTGCGCGGCTCGGCCCTGGGTAGTCTCAAACCACGGAAGCTTGAGAAGTCACGACGACGATATGCTTCCAATAATCGGGATGAAGGTAGTGCGTAATCAGCGAATTGAACTCCGGCACCTTGGCGGCAGGGAGTATCATGTACAGGGTTGCCCGGGTTCCCTGACGGGTATCAAATTGGTCGAGATAGACGTTGTACTGCGTTAACGCGTGATCGGTTTCGAGATCTCCCTCCCCGGTTTTTGCCTCTCCAATAATGAAGCATCGGTTCTTTTGATCGTAGGCGAACACGTCGGGAGTTTTCGCCTCCTGGTCCCCGTAGCCGTCGTTCGGAAGGGGATGAACTGGTGCCCATCCCGCGACATTGTCGGCTCCAAGGATGCGAAAACCTCTCTCTTGAAGTGTCGCCACAAGTTCTTCGACCAGCCTCTGATGGAAATCAGCGTCGTTGCGCTCGTGCATGGCGGTGAAAGCAGATGTCTCGATGTGGTGTGTGGACGTTTGACCGGCTCTATCGCTGGAGTACTTTCTTGTAGTACTCTTCATACTGGGTGACGATCGATGATGCATCGAATTCTACGGCACGGTCCCGGGCAGCCTGTGAGAAGAGCTGGTGCTTAGACGGATTGGTCAAAAGGTCGATGGAATACTTGGCCATGCGATCAATGTCGCCTATTTCCGCAATGAAGCCGGTTTTCCCATGGAGCTGAAGCTCGGGGAGTCCTCCAACACTCGAAGACACTACAGGAACGCCGCATGCCATTGCTTCGAGCGCAGAAAGGCCAAAGCTCTCCGATTGGCTGGGCATAAGAAAAAGGTGTGCTGTCGAGAGAACGTGAATCACATCGGTTTGCTTTCCAAGAAACCTGACGTGATCGTGGATGCCGAGCTCACGGGTGAGGACCTCGCACTGGGATCGATCGGGGCCGTCGCCCACAACGATGAGTTTTGATGGGACCTTCTGTCTCACCTGGTCGAAGATTCGGATGACGTCGGCGACGCGTTTGACAGGACGGAAATTGGAAATATGGACAACGATCTTTTCATCCGGCGAAGCGAAGTGGGATCGAACGTCTTCCTTCGGATGGCGGTAATATTTGCGGGTGTCGACGAAATTGGGGATGACTTCGATGTCCTTGTGGATGCCGTAGTTTGTAAGGGTTTTTTCCTTGAGGAATCGCGAGACCGCCGTTACTCCATCGCTGCGCTCGATGCTGAATTTCATCACGGGAAGAAAACTCGGCTCGAGGCCAACCAGTGTTATATCGGTCCCATGGAGTGTCGTGATCACCTTGATGTCAGAGTTGCCGAGCATTTCCTTGGCGAGGAAAGCACTGGTGGCATGGGGAATTGCATAATGGCAATGGAAGATATCGATTTTCTCGTATTTTGCAGTCTCGACCATTTTGCTCGCAAGAGCGAGCGTGTAGAGAGGAAAATCAAATAATGGGTAGTTCGACATTTCCACTTCATGGAAGACGACGTTATCAGTGAAGCCGGTGAGGCGCATCGGAAGTGCATAGCTGATGAAGTGCACGCAATGCCCCCGCTCAGCGAGGGCAATTCCCAATTCCGTGGCGACGACCCCGCTTCCGCCGTACGTGGGATAACAAGTAATTCCGATGTTCATTTTGTATTCCTTTCGGCTTCAAAGTAGCAATCGATGTCTGAAGAAACAAGAAAAGGGACGAAGCGCTCACGGCGGGATTGCTGTAGGAGCAGGTAAAAGAGAATTTGAATGTTTCGGGGAGCAGAATTACGAGGACTCGAATCGAGGAGGTAAGTAGAAGGGTTTTGCGGTGATCGGCATGTCGGCGGAGCGGACTATAGACTGCCGTGAAAGGGGCTGGCAAGTGAACGGGGATATTGACTCCGAAAGGTATGGCCAAGATCGATGGGAACATTGGAAGGCCCGGGGTTGTTATAAATGGTGTTGAGTTAGTGGCGAAGGAGCTTGACACATTGGGTGACTTTTCGCTATATTGTTGGAGATTTCGAGGGAATAGCCCTTGATTTTTTTTGGTTCAATATAGGACTGTTCAGGTCGGATATCATGTTACAACTTTCCAAAAAGGTTGAGTATGGACTGATAGCGCTTCGTCATATGGCGATGAAGCCTGCTGGAAATATCGTGACGACCAAAGAACTCGCGAAACAGTACGATTTGCCCTACGAGCTGCTCGCGAAGATCCTTCAAAAACTTGCGCGCGCCAACGTTGTGAGATCGCTGCAGGGGGTGAAGGGTGGCTATACCCTTGCCAAGAAGCCGGAAGAGCTGAAAGTCGCTTCCATCATTCGCATCATCGAGGAATCCAAGCCCATGGTCGCTGAGTGCTACACGGAAGGTCCGGACGGATGTTCCCTTTTCTACAACTGCACCATCCGCCGGCCGCTCGGTAAGTTGCAGCGTAACCTTAATGTTCTCTTTGACCAAATGACAGTTCGTGAAATCATATAACGAGTCGCGGGATGTATGTCCCAAATGACAACAATGACACCACTTTCCAATGACACAACTGATTTTTTGAGATTTCTCAAGACCAGATTTCATTTGTATCATTGTTCAAATGTGTTCTTTCGGGATTTTCAGTATGGAATCATGGCGTATGCCGAGGAAAAAGGAACACATGTCTCCTACGCAAAGGCAGAAGAGCTTGTAAAAGAGGTCATCGCCCGACTGGCGGCAGCCGGGACCCTGAAGGCAGTGAAGCCGGGATCCTGGATGTTGAATTACGATCCCTTCCGTAAGCCGCCGGTAAAACCTGAGGCAGCTCCAAAAGCCGGCGTTGCCGCTGCACCTGCAAAACCGGCAGCCGCTTCGACGACATAACCGGAATTCAGATACGCAAAACGTGGACCCGAGATGAGCACAGAAACCAACACAATTGAAGAACTCGCCAACCAAGAATACAAGTGGGGCTTTGTCACCGACATCGAAGCCGACGAAGCACCCAAAGGTTTAAGCGAGGGGACCGTCCGGTTTATCTCCGAAAAGAAGAAGGAACCGGAGTGGCTGCTCGA
>DOWV01000376.1:11067-11443 GCA_003519375.1 Bacteroidota bacterium | reverse complement strand
GTAAGGTACTCGCTCATCGACTATCAGGACATTATCTACTACTCTGCGCCGAAGCCGAAGAAGGAACTGAAAAGCCTCTCGGAGGTGGATCCGGAGCTGCTCAAGACATATGAGAAGCTCGGGATATCACTGCAAGAACAGGAACGCCTGAGCGGCGTGGCGGTCGACGCAGTTTTTGACAGCGTCTCAGTCGCTACAACCTTTCGGGAGAAGCTGATGGAGCTGGGGATCGTTTTTTGCTCCTTCTCCGAGGCGGTCCAGCATCACCCTGATCTCGTCCGCAAGCACCTCGGCTCCGTTGTACCGGCAAACGACAATTTCTTCGCCGCATTGAATTCTGCAGTCTTTAGTGATGGTTCATTCTGTTACATCCCCA
>DOWV01000376.1:6731-10909 GCA_003519375.1 Bacteroidota bacterium | reverse complement strand
AACACAGGGCAGTTTGAGCGGACGCTGATCGTCGCTGAAGCAGATTCCTATGTAAGCTATCTGGAGGGCTGTACGGCGCCGATGCGCGACAAGAACCAGCTCCACGCTGCGGTCGTCGAGCTGATCGCTGCAGGTGATAATGCGCAGATCAAGTATTCAACCGTCCAGAATTGGTATCCCGGAGACAAAGAAGGCCGGGGAGGTATCTACAATTTCGTAACGAAGCGCGGCAAATGTATCGGGAAGAACTCAAAGATCTCCTGGACGCAGGTCGAGACAGGCTCAGCGATCACGTGGAAGTATCCGAGCGTTTTGCTTCAGGGTGACGATTCTGTCGGAGAGTTTTACTCTGTTGCCGTGGTGAACAATTATCAGCAAGCCGATACAGGGACAAAGATGATCCATATTGGCAAGAATACGCGGAGCACGATCGTTTCGAAGGGAATATCGGCGGGCCGCGGGCAGAATTCGTACCGGGGACTTGTCAACGTGAAGAAAGGGGCCACAAACGCCCGCAATTTCTCACAGTGCGATTCTCTCCTGTTGGGGGATAAGTGCGGAGCGCACACATTCCCCTATATCGAGGTCAAAAACACAACTTCGAAAGTTGAGCACGAAGCGTCGACATCGAAAATCGGGGAAGATCAGATTTTCTACTGCAAGCAGCGCGGTTTGTCAACGGAAGACGCTGTCAACCTGATCGTGAACGGTTTCTGCAAAGAGGTGTTCCGTGAGCTGCCGATGGAGTTCGCCGTCGAAGCTCAGAAGCTGCTTGGTGTAAGCCTTGAAGGCAGCGTCGGATAAGAGATCGATCTGAGGTACTCAAACACTCTACTCAAGGGAAAGAACGATGTTAGAAATCAGAGATTTGCATGCGAGAATCGGCACCACCGAAATTCTCAACGGCATTACGCTCAGTGTCAACGCGGGTGAAGTGCACGCTATTATGGGGCCCAATGGGTCCGGCAAGAGCACGCTCGCGCAGGTCCTCGCAGGCCGTGACACGTACGAAGTAACAAATGGAAGCGTTCTGTACAACGGCAAGGACCTCCTTGATATGGATCCCGAGGAGCGCGCTCGCGAAGGTCTTTTCCTTGCATTCCAATATCCGGTCGAGATTCCGGGCGTGAGCAATACCTATTTTTTGAAATCCGCCCTGAACGCAATACGGAAGCACCGCGGACTGGACGACCTTGACGCTGTCGAGTTTCTTCAGCTGGTGAAGGAAAAAATGCGCCTTGTCCAGCTTGATGAGACTCTTCTGAGCCGTCCGGTGAACGAAGGCTTCTCTGGCGGCGAAAAGAAGCGTAACGAGATTTTCCATATGGCCGTTCTGGAGCCCAAGCTTGCCATACTCGATGAGACAGATTCCGGGCTCGATATCGATGCGCTTCGGATTGTTGCCGACGGTGTGAACAAACTTCGGCGCAAGGATAATGCCGTGATTGTCGTGACGCACTACCAGCGATTGCTGAACTACATCGTGCCTGATTTTGTCCATGTCATGGTCGACGGGCACATTGCAAAATCCGGCGGCAAGGAATTGGCACTTACGCTGGAGGAGAGGGGGTACGACTGGCTGAAGGAAGATGTCGAACCCATGTCAGTGCACGCGTAGGAGGCGATGAAAACTGTGAAAGCGATACATCAACCTGGTGAGTGGTACAAATCGCGCTTCGACGCGTTTGAGAGATCTCTCAACGGCGACTCGAAGACGGCGCTCCATGAACTGAGGCGCGAGGCCATCGGACGGTTTCAGGAAACTGGATTTCCGACGAATCGCAACGAAGAGTGGAAGTTCACGAACGTCTCGCCGATCGCACAAATCGGGTTTGAGCCGGTCTTGCGTTATGCCGGCGAAGGCGTGACGTTGGAGCAGTTCGACCCCCTCGCGTTGCCCGGAGCCCATCGGCTCGTCTTTGTCAACGGCTTTTTCTCGAAACCGCTCTCCTCAACGTCAGCGCTGCCGGAGGGAATTCAATGCGGCTCCCTCGCATCGGCCGTGCGCTCATCGCACGAGGGTGTGGGGAAGTATCTGGGTAAGCTTGTGAAATTCGACGAGACTCCCTTTGTCTTGCTCAACACCGCGTTCCTCCTGGACGGTGCTTTCCTGTTCATCCCTGACAATATCGTGCTCGAGGAGCCTATTCAGTTTCTCTTCCTTGCCACAGGTGATGCCCCTGCGCTGATCACACCGAGAAACCTCGTCGTCATCGGAAATCGCAGCCAGGCGACGATCGTTGAGAGCTATGGTTTCACACAGAGCCGTCAGTATCTGACAAACGTTGTAACGGAGATGTACCTCGGAGAAGGTGCTGTTGTCGAGCACGATAAGCTTCAGCATGAAAGCACGAGCGCATATCACGTTGCCATGATGCAGGTGAACCTGAGCGGCCATTCGACACTCACCTCGAATTCGATCGCTCTCGGGGGCTCTATTGCCAGGAACAACATCACGACGATACTTGACGGTGAAGGAATCGAGTGCACGCTCAATGGACTTTCCCTGGGCACCGGCTCTCAGTTGATCGATAATCACACCACGATCGATCATGCCAAACCGCATTGTGAGAGTCATCAGCTGTACAAAGCAATCCTCGACGGGTCATCGAGGGGAGTCTTTAACGGAAAGATCTTTGTCCGCCAGGATGCTCAGAAGACCGATGCGAAGCAGACGAATAAGACTCTCCTGCTGTCGGACGATGCGACCATGGACACGAAGCCGCAGCTCGAAATCTTCGCCGACGATGTAAAATGCACGCATGGCGCAACGATCGGACAGCTGGACGCAGAGCAGATCTTCTACCTGCGTTCACGAGGCATCGACGAGTCGAAGGCCCGTGATATTCTCACGTTTGCTTTTGCGAGTGACGTCGTCCGCAGGGTTCACCATGAGGCGCTGCGAGACCGGCTCGAGATTCTTGTTCATGAACGCCTCAGCGGTGGAAGGGCAATCGGAGACTGAAGATGTCCACGCAGGTTCAAATACCGGAAGCGGTGAAGAGGAACAATAAATTCAGCGTTGAAGCGCTGCGTGCTTGCTTCCCCATTCTTCAGGAGTCTGTGCGCGGCAAGAAACTCGTCTACCTGGATAATGCTGCGACGACACAGAAGCCTGAAGTTGTCATCGCCGAGCTTGACCGCTATTACCGGCATCTGAACTCAAATATTCATCGTGGCGTTCATTTTCTAAGCGAAGAAGCGACTGCTGCCTACGAACGTGTTCGTCTCAAGACGCGCGAGTTCTTGAATGCTGCTTCGGAGAAGGAAATCATCTTTGTCCGAGGAACCACGGAGGCAATCAACCTCGTCGCAGCCAGCTTCGGCAGGATGAATGTGCGATCGGGAGATGAAGTACTGGTTTCGGGGATGGAACACCACTCGAATATCGTGCCCTGGCAACTTCTCTGTGAACAAAGCGGTGCCCGGCTCAAGGTCATCCCGATCAATGACAGGGGCGAGATCGAGGCGGAGGAGTTTATCCGACTTGTCGGTCCCAGGACAAAAATTGTCGCCATCACCCACATCTCGAATGCCCTCGGTACTGTCAATCCGATAAAGAACCTTGTTCGACTTGCACACGAACGCGGCGTGCCGGTGTTGGTGGATGGGGCCCAGGCCGTGGCTCACCAGCGTGTAGATGTGCAGGACCTTGACTGTGATTTCTACGCTCTCTCTTCGCACAAGATGTATGGACCAACGGGCTTTGGCGTGCTCTACGGCAAAGAGGACCTGCTCAAAGCAATGCCGCCATATCAGGGCGGAGGAGATATGATTCGGTCGGTAACGTTTGAGAAAACGCAGTTTGCCGATCTTCCCCACAAATTCGAAGCAGGAACCCCCAATATCGCAGATGGCATTGCCTTCGGAGCGACCCTTGATTTCCTGCATTCGCTGGACTGGGACGCTTTGTCGGTCCATGAGGACGATGTGCTCGGCTATGCGACAGAACAGGTTTCCTCCATTCCTGGTGTGCGGATTATCGGCACGGCACGCGAAAAAGCCGGAGTCCTGTCGTTTGTGATGGATGACATCCATCCGCATGACATCGGAACGATTCTGGACCAGGAAGGGATTGCCGTAAGGACGGGACATCACTGTGCTCAGCCGGTGATGGCGCGATATGGAGTTCCGGCGACCGTGCGGGCATCGTTTGCACTCTATAACATCAGGTCGGA